>JAGXNZ010000269.1 GCA_019894655.1 Promethearchaeota archaeon
CGATCAATTGTGGTTCCAGTACGACTATTAACCATTTTATAGATCGGAGTTGATTCGACATTTTTTAGGAGTACACGAATAGGCTCTAAACTCTCGTTTTTAAGTTTAAAGCTAAACCACGGACCAGCAAATACTTGTTCTGTCAGTGCTATAAGGTATTTCCCTTTAAACGTTAATTCTTTAATGGAAAAACCCATTAAATAGCCAGATTGATTTCAAGCAGCTAAAATCTCGTTGAATATAACTTTTAGTACTATTTTTTAATAACCTCCTTAAATTGAATTTTAGAGAATTTATTTATAATTTGAAATAACCTTAATAAATTAAGAATAAGTAAGTAATTTAAAACATTCGTATCTTTGACATTAAGCCTTTTCAATAAATCGATAAGCAATATAAAGGAACGCTTCGTTAACATTTTCTCCAGTTTTAGCCGATGATAGTATATAGTGAAAACCAAGCTCTCTAGCAACTATTTTTATTTCTTCTTCGCTAATTATTAATTCATTCTGTAAATCTGATTTATTACCCACTATTACAACTGGTATATCACGGGAGACAGACTTTTTAATATCTTTATACCAGGTTTTTACACTCTCTAAATTATTTGGTCGAGTTCTATCTATTACTATAAACGCTGCACTTGCTCCTTCGTAAAACCTACGTCTGTATGGTGCCATGGAACCAATTTGGCCCCCAATATCCCACAAAACAAAATTAACTTTTGTTTCTTCGTCCATTACCACGGACTTTTTCGAGATCTCGACTCCGATGGTAGCTATGTAACTTTCGGTAAACAGGTTTTCTACAAACCTATTAATTAAAGATGACTTCCCCACACCATAATCGCCGGTCAGTATTAGTTTCGATGTAAATTCACCTTTAGGTAATTTTCCTTCCCTTCTTTTTGATAAAACGCGAATAATTTCCGGTATCTCTGTAGAAACGTTATCAAATCCCTCAAGAACGAGCTCTACTTTCCCCGCTATATATTCAGAATATATTCGTAACTCTAAATCAGATGTAGTAGGATCAGCTATAGTTGTCAATATCGAACGTGACCCCATCGAGCAATACGCAAATTTCTTATCCTGCATAGATGTTATATTGAAGAAGTTACTCTGCGTCTGGAATTCGTTTTTTATCCGATCGATATAGATGTCAAGGAACGCTGAGATCGCGCCCATTACAGAATCAGATTCTTTTCCGGCTTTTTCTTTGCTATCCGAAGCGATTATAAAACCATCTCTATCGCAAATTGCCACTGCGATAACACCATCAATATCGAACATGAAATTTTCTAATAACGATTCAAGTAAATCAATATTAGGTAAACTTTCCATAGGTCTCAACTTCGTAGGTCTTCTCTTACAAATATTATTGTTTTAAAAGAATATAAATATAGCTATAAAAGAGATAGAAATAACCGTCTCTTCTAGTCATTCATGCAATATTTAATCTAAAGGTAGTAGAGTTTTCTCAGAAAAATTGAATCCAATTTCTATGGTTATATATCACAATATTATTCCTTTTTTTATTCAAATTATTTCTTCATTATTTTATGTTAGATAATTTATCTTTAAAAGATACTACATCTGAAGAGAACCAAATAGAAGAAATCTTATATAGGGCTGTAAGCCTTTTTGAGAAAACTGGATTAAAAGATTTAGCAGAGAAATGGGATACTATTCTGAAAATGTATGCAGGAAAAAAGGAATTAATCAAAACAGACATATATTAAGCTTCTGAATTACGAAATCCTAATATTCTTCAAATTCAATGCTATTGGCGATTAATATACTTTTTTTCTCTTCTAGTTTTTTCTCAATGTCTTTCTCCTAAAAATAAATCTGCTAATATCTGAAATAAATCTCAAATTCCTAATTTTATACCCAAATTATAATTTACTTTTTTAAATTATTTATAAAATTTGAGATATAATTTCGATCTTTCTTGTTAATGTTAAATAAATCGTATACAAGTAGATCAGAATCCCGTTGAAGATTATTTATCTTTTCCTTATTTTCTCTTACATTTTTAAGTATGTTAATTATTTTATTGCCTAAATTTCTAGCTAATTGCTTCTCGTTTGTAGTTATTGGCACTCTTAATGGCAATGCTTTCAGTTTTTCAATTAAAACTCGCGGAAACAATTTTTTATACGAACCAAACGATTTAATAAAATAATAAGATAATAATTGTGAGTTTAAAAGACCTAAAAGATATTTGTTATTAAATTCTAGAATTGAGGAACTGATTATTTTTAAGTTGTAGTATGATTGAGAGGTAATAGCATAGTCATCGACTGTTGCACAAATCATATTATCCTGGCTTATTTGCCGGATTACGATTCGATTTTTATATATATCCAAGCCCTTGTAGTTAATACCTTTTTTGGTTATGTCTATAAATTTTAATTCATTAACGACGTACCTATTCATTGAATAAATAAACGGTTTGAAATTTGATTCAAGCCCATTTGGAATCTTGTCTATTATTATTTTTTCGATAGAATTAGGATTGAGAATAGACATACACTCAGGGCATTTAAATTCTTTACTTGGAAGGGGATAAAATCTATTACAGTTATCACAAAAAATAACCTTGCCCTCCTTACCTAATTCAACGCCTCTGCTCATTCTAATACTAAACTTAGAGCTTTCGATTAGCTGTTCTAGTCTTGGAAAATTTTTATTGAGATGATCAAGAATTCTAAGATCATTTTCGTTTAAATTAATTAAAAACTCGTAATCCCAATGTTCAATTAGATTTTGAAGAATATTATTATCAGCTTGAGATTGGGTTAATGGAAATTTAATTTTAATTAGATTGCTTTTCCTTTTTACCTCATCTGATTCTTTTTCTAAAGTAATAATGATATTTGAAACTACGGGTTCATCAAATTGCGGACCGTTGTAATAAATCTCTCTTATTTTTGTTGAGTTGTATATATATCTTCTAAGCATTTTACGGTTTGATAACGCGAGTAGAGAATCCGGGATAATATACCCGAGTAACCCGTTTTTTTTTAATATTTTTATTCCTAACTCAAGAAAGAGCTGATAATAATCGTATTGACCCTTGTTTGTCTCCAAGGGAAGTTTTTCAATGAGTTTTCTATAATCTTGCGGAATGGCTCGAATGAATAAATAAGGAGGATTTCCTATTACATAGTCGTATTTAATATTAAAATTAAATTGAAGAGTATCTTTATTGTAAATATTGAATACGGGTATCTCGTATTCTTTATCTACCTCTAAAATAATGTTAAAGAGGTCAAAAAATATAATATAAAAGTTGATTTGGCATAATATACAAGCAATTGGATTTATATCAATACCAGAGATATTTACTTTAATCTTGTTGATAACATCTTTCGCTTGTTTAGCAGTAGGCTCTGAATTTTCTTTCAATTTAAGTTGCTTTCCTAATTTTTCTGTGAGAACATTCACTGCTCTAATTAAAAAGCTCCCGGAACCACAACTCAAATCTATTAATATCTTATTTTCTATATCGTGCTGGTCTGTATACCCAACACTCTTTAAAATGTAATCAACTATATGAATGGGTGTGAAAAATTCACCCATAGTTTTTCTTTGGGAATGAGGAACGACTTTTTCGTATAATTTAGCTATTATATCCAAATCGAACCTTTGTTTATCCCCCTGTTCTTTAGGATAAATTTCTTTAGAATCAATTTTAGATAAATTTTCAACAATTTTAAGAATGAAATCGTTTACTTCATTATCTTTCATATTAATTCCATATTGTTTCATTAAGGTTGATATTAATCCCCTTTCGATTAAGAAATCTTTGAAATCGCTCATAAAGTTTGGTTTTAGGTATTATAAATCAAAAAATGTTTTATCAAATAATACTTCTTTTTAACCAGAATAAAGTTTTATATTTAATTACAAGTTCTTCAAGAATATGGAAATCAACAAAAGAGAATTAATCGATCCAAATGAAAGAAAATTCCCAAATGAGATTTGTTTTCAGCCCATAGGAATCATCCATTCTCCTTTTACGGGATTGAAGGGAATTCCTATTCAATCAACCATGTCTGATGCGAAAGGAAAAATAGAAATATTTAAACAGTACCAAGATGCCTTAAAAGACTTAGATGGCTTTTCACACATTTTTTGTTTATATTTTTTCGACATGGTGAATCCCCCTGTTCCACTACAATCAAAACCCTTTTTGATAGACGAGATTAAGGGAGTTTTTGCCATCCGAACACCCTTTAGACCTAACCCTATAGGTATTTCAATCCTTAGACTTTTTGAAATTGATGAAAATATCTTATTCGTAGGTGATTTGGATGTATTAGATAAGACGCCAGTTTTAGATATCAAACCCTATGTTCCTCAATTTGATTGTCAAAAAACAACTAAAATTGGATGGTTAGAAGGTAATATAATAAGAAGAATGAGTTGAAAAAGGAGTCATTAACACAGAAAGTTATGTAAAAATACTTATAATTCTTAAACCAATAAGTATATAAAATTACAATTTATCTACTTAAACAGCGAATTAGGTTCGTGATAATTAGAAAGAATTCCAATCGAACACATGATTGCAACCACATTTATAAGTATATTTATTATAATATACTCAATTGGGATTACTCATGTAGTAATTCACAGAGAGAACTATGATCCCGAAAATCTTTTCTTAATAGTTTTGGTTTCATATTTAATTTTCGAGGGCATTTATATCGTTTCGTTTAGTTTATCAGCTGAGAAAGGCTTCAATACATCTTCTGCGTTAACATTATGGTACATCTCAGTAATCGCTCGCATTACTTCCATTGGACAATTTGCTTCAATTCATAATAGTGAACTAATTAAGGACAGTAAAATAAAAATATTCCCCGGATTGTCTTATCTTTTTATGTTTGGTCTTATAATTAGCATATTATTCAATCCAAATTCCTTTACACTAATAGAAACCGATTTAGAATATTATTTTTCATTTGAAAATGTAGGTTTACTCACTTCTATTATAATTTATAATTCAATCATAGTTATTTTTACCTGGATTATACAAATAAGCGGATATAAGAATTTTGCTGATAAAAAGTTAGGCAATTTTTTTACATTTTTTTTATTACTATTTAGCTTAAACATTCTCTTCTATACATTAACCATTATTACATTGAATATTTATTTCAAAGTAATTCATCTAGTTTTGTATGATGTTAGTATCGGTTATTTAATCTATATTATAATAAAAAAACCTAATTTTTTTGTAGTTTTTACAAACAAAATCTATGATTTTATTATATTCCATAAATCGGGAATTCTTCTTTATTCGTATAACTTCCAGTCGAGAGAAGAAGTTGATGAGAGTCTTTTAAAAGGTAGTATATTGATAGGCATTAATCACATTTTAGCGAATTTATCAGATGTAGAAAATCAAGTTACACATATAAAAATGAAAGATCGTGGAGTCGTCTTTCGCTTTAATACTCAATTAGGTTATGCTGCCTTATTAATTGCCAAACATAGAAATAAAATTCTGGAATCTGCTGTAGAGAAATTTATGCAAGATTTTTCCAAAATTAATGAAGAAAACTTACAAAATTTAAACCGTTTAATTGATGTTTCTAAATTTAAAAATGCTAATAAACTCATCACTAAAAATTTTAGCCACTATTTAACAGAGGCTTAAGTATTCTAAGTAAGATATAGCAGAGTAGAATAAATAGATAGGAATAGCACTTTAAATGTGTAAAAAGGGTGTTTTATTGCAAAAATCTTTAATATTCTTTTTTATCTCTTCTTTGAATGGTTTTTGAGTAATTCTTAAAAATGAATGTTTCTTCTTTATTTAAATAGGCATATTTTTATTCTATGCTTCTTCGAAATCTCACAGATTTTTGCATTTCAATAAGTTAATCGGAAGATAATTTTTTACACATTAAATTATGAATTACACGATCTCAACTTCTCTAATAATCGGTTATTTCCTTATCTTAATCTTAACCATTAATACAGTATTTCAAATTTTTCGACATCGTAATAAATATGGTACGCATTTAATCGCATTCTTAAATATCGCAAATGTTTTTATATCGGGAATTGTATCCTCTACATTTTTAATGTTTTCAGTAGTTATTTTTATATCTTATGATGTCAATATCTTAATGTGGAAAATATCATTAGTAATTGGTTTTACAACCTTATTAGTTACTTCCATAATTTATTCTTTTTTTAATGAATACAAAAAAATTAAACGATTTCCTTTCATTTATTTTACTCTTCTTTTTGGGTTATTAATTGGCGCCTTAGTAGCTCCTGATTCAATAACACTAACATTAAATGGTCCCCCTCCGCCCATGTTTTCAATAATGAATCCTTCTAACATCAATTTCATATTTAATTTAGTCACCAGTATTGTAGGGATTCTATTCGAATTGTTTATAACGATTTATTTCCTCTATAGCGCAGCCATAATTCACAACAAAACAAAAGGTAAAGAAGAAAGCTCAGCGCTCTTGTTAAATACACTGGTTTTTTCTATTTCGATGATGATGCTGTTACTTTATATAACGCTTCAGGAAACTCTTTATAGAGAACTTTATATTATAATCTTGTGGGTCTCATATTTTGCTGTTGATATTATGCTTATTAAGAAGCCAGAGATGTTTTTCATTTTACCAAACAGAATCTATTCAGTAAATATTTACCATAAATCTGGGATCGTGCTTTATTCATATAATTTCGATAATACAACAGATTACAAAACCGAATCCGCAAAATGGGGCTCGATTCTCATAGGATTAAACCATATTCTAAGTGAGTTCATGGATAAAACGGATAAAATCGATGTGATCCAAACAAAGAAAGCAGACATCGTTGTTAGATATGAAAATGACCACGGATATGCTTTAGTTGTTATTACTAATCAAAAAAACGATATTATTGAAGACCTTATGTTTAATTTCTCGAACGACTTCAATAGTAAGTACAAAAATAAACTACTAGATATCCAAGATTTAAACCGTTTAATCAATATTTCTGAATTTCTCGATGTAAAAGAATTAGTCGAAAAACATTTTCAATTGTATACTTAATCGACATCCATATTTAAATTACTAAATCGGAGATATCTAAACATTTTTATATCTAGGTTCTTATTGATTTGATAAAGAAACTATACTAATAATTAAAAAAATATTTTCACCTATAATGGATCAAATAGAATTACAAGATAAGGATTGGGAAAGAGATTGGAAAACAATCGTAGATATTTTTGATACTATTGAAGATCTAGAACATCTATTTGAAAATTTAGATGTGCCATATTTAAGAGAAATCCAGCAAAAGGTGCTACTCTTAAATCTTGAAAAATATGCATGGTCATTACAAAACTACATCGTAGAGAAATATTCTCGAGCGTAGAGTGCATTATCCCTTTTTTATTGGCATCTTCTTAGTTTAAAGAGATATTCTAAAATATTACCTAAATAATTATAATAATATATTTTAGTTTTACACTAATCTGCTTATTTATTTTAATATTATGATTTCGAAAAAGTTTAAAATGACTTATTTTTATATATGAAAAAATCTTGTAAACTATATTATATAAAAAATAAATAATAAAATAATTATATTATAGGTTTTAAAAAGATGAATCAAAAAAAAAATAATACTACACAAGGATTTGGGGCGTTACAAAAGTGGAGTTTCGGATTGAGTTCGTTTGGACTATTTTTTATTAATAGTGCATTTAATACATGGGTTTTTTCTTTTTACTATGTCGCTGTTGGCTTGCAAATACCATATATAATGTTAGCTTATGTTTTATGGACCATTTGGAACGCCGTAAATGACCCCCTAATTGGTTACCTTTCAGATCGTACACATACTCGTTGGGGTCGACGAAAACCATTTGTAATGATAGGGTTAATCCCTGTTCTCATAATTGAGATAATTTTATGGTTGCCCCCTGTGGGTAATCAAATGCTAGGATTTATCTATCTTCTTATCATGCTTATATGCTATGACACCTTCTATACTATGTTGGCCTTACCTTCAGATTCATTATTTCCTGAATTGTATACAACTGTAGAAGAACGGGCAAAAGTAAATACTATAAAACAAATTCTATCTACAGTTGGGTTGATACTAGCTTTCCTAGTTCCAGGGTTATTCATTAAAAAACTGACAGAGATGTCAGGTTACCTGATAAATGGTATTGTCACATCGATATTAGTAGGAATAACAATGCTAATTTTTCTAAAATGGGGTGCTGTTGAACGTATAGAATTCAAAGAAGATTATAAGCAAGCTCTTTCCTTCTTTGGCGGACTAAAATATTCTTTAAAGAACAAAGGTTTTGTACTCTATACTCTTATGTTTTTTTTTTATGAATATATCCTCTTGGTGCTCGCAACAACCGTACCACTTTTTAGTCTGCATGTTCTACTGCAAACAAGTACTCTTCTCACATCGATAATGTTAGGGTTGTTATTTATCGTAGGAATAGTCACGGTAATAATTTGGAGGAAGTTAGATGTTAAACTAGGAAGCAAAAAAGGATATTTTATTTCAATTGTTGCATATTTTGTTGCTTCAATCCCATTGTTATTTATAGAGACATACGAACAAGCATTAATTGTAGTATCCTTAATGGGTTTTGGATTTGGAGGCATGTTATATTTCATTTACTTAATTATTGCAGATGTTATTGACGAGGACGAATTAAAATCCGGTGTACGGCACGAGGGAATCTTCTTTGGAATTACAAATTTTTTCATGCGGCTTTCAATGGTTCTTTCTATTGTTACTGTGGGACTCGTATTCACTGCATCGGGTTGGGGTGATTACCAACCTACTCCTGGTGTAGATGAAATATTTGGGCTTAGATTATTAGTATTTTTGTTCCCCGCCATTGCACTAGGTCTAAGCCTGATTTGTTTGAAATTCTATCCCTTCCCTAAATCTAGGGTTGAAGAGATTAAGCAACAAGTAATAGAGCTTCATAACCAGAAGAAAGAAAAAGTTTCTTAAATGTATTAACTATAAATTTTTTTTAATACTCTTTTTTTTATTTTAGGCTCAAATTCTAATTTTAAATCACTCATATATTTCTTAATGCTTGTTCTAAATCACTAATTAAGTCATCAGGGTCTTCTAAACCTATTGAAAATCTGAAGTGTGTGTCTGACATGTTCATTCTCCGTTTTTCCCACGAAGCGAGATCGATTCCAGTCATAACTGATGTATATTCAATTAAAGACGTAGTATCCCCGAGGGAAACACCAACCTTAATCAGTTTTAATAAATCTATAAATTTGTAGCATTTCTCTACTGACTCCAATTCGAAACCAATCATACCTCCGAATGCTTTCATCTGCTTCTTTGCTATTTCATGGTTCGGATGAGATTTTAATCCCGGATATATCACTTTTGCTACTTTTGGATGCGAATCTAAATAGTTTGCTATTTTCAATGCGTTTGAGCAATGACGTTCCATCCTTAAACTAAGCGTTCTACAACCTCTTAAAATAAGCCAAGCACTAAAAGGATGCATAACTGCTCCTTGCGTTTCTAACC
>JAGXNZ010000270.1 GCA_019894655.1 Promethearchaeota archaeon
AAGAACTTAAATTTATTTATTAAGTGTCAGTTGAATTATGTAATTTTCGTATGAGTGAATAACATGCGTTCTATGATAATAACTCCTAATCCCAAGGATCCCGAAGTTCAGGTGTTATCTGAGGTATTTAAAAAACGAGGATATGAAGTAAAATATTTTATTCCATCAAATGTAAAAGTTAAAATAGATAATAAGCAATTTCAAAAACAGTTTGAAAAGCTCGATCCATATGGCGCTCTTGTAAGAGGTTTTGGAGCTGCCGCTACTCAGAAGATCTTTTTTAGGCTTGATATACTGAACGCGATGGAGGAATATGGTCTTAAGTTAATAAACTCCCGAGAATCACTAGAAATAGCTAGTGATAAGTTTTTAACGTCAATTTACTTAGATCGACATAACATTCCTACTCCAAAAACAATAATATGTGAAAATCCCAATGATGCCTTAGGTTCCTTTGAAGAGCTTGGTGAAGATGTTGTACTTAAACCATTATATGGCTCTAAAGGTGTAGGAATTACGAGAATAAATGATAAAAGTTTTGCAGAAAACGTTTTCTATACATTAGGCCAACTAAACTATGTTTTTTATCTACAAGAGTTTATCGAACATTCCAATCGAGATATTAGAGTTTTAATTTTAGGCAATAAAGCGATAGCAGGCATGTATCGCGTAAGTAATAATTGGAAAACAAATATACATTCCGGAGCAACAATGGAGCCAATAGAACTCACAGAAGATATGAAAAATTTAGCAATAAAAGCGGCTAAAATAACAAAAACTGAAATTGCGGGGGTAGATATTGTAGAAAGTGAAAGAGGACTTCTAGTTTTAGAGGTGAACTCGATTCCAGGATTTACTGCGCTTCAAAAAGTGTGTAAGATTAATTTGGCAGAAGAAATCGTTTCATATTTCCTAAAAAACGCAAAAATCTAGGTAAAAATAAAGATAAAGAAAAAAATATTGTTTTGGAATTCAATTAAAATTTAAAATTCCTCAATTAAGCCGATTATAGCAGCGATGAGAACTAGAATACAAGCAATGATCTCTCCTCCAAAAATCACGAGTAAGACAGCGAGGATAAACAGAACTAACCAATGGAATGGAAGTGGTCTATTTGGTTTTAAAGCTACTAAAAATGTTAAAATAACAACTACAAGTCCAACAAATAATGAAATAATTCGATCTAGAAGCTGAATATTGAGTACAGGAGGTAAAAATCCTAACCCTGCAAGACTAGCAAAACCATTAATAATATAGACTAATCCTACTAATGCTCCTAGTACCGTCAAGATTTTCATTATTCCTTCATTTTTATAATGTTTAGTCATTTTAAATCAATTCTTTTAGTTAATTAGTTTTTATAATTGTATTAAGAAACTAAATTATAAAAGCATTTAAAATTTTCATTTCAGAAATATCAGTTATGTGATTTTTAATGACATTTTTCTTAAATGGATTTGATATTTATTCTATATCTTATTAAGTTCAGAATTTCAGAGGTATTATCCAGATATTTCTTTACTTTTAATTACAAAGGATTTCAAAAAACTATGTGATTGAGGTTAAAATTCTTAGATATAAAGAAAATATCACTTTAGCTCGAAATTTGGCTAAAAAACAATACGCTGATCACGATTACTATGAAAAAATGGTTAGTAAGTTAGAAAAAATGTTATATTTTTATGAAAATTTAAAAGTTTGGAGAGAAAAGATAAAATCATAGAAATTCTAGCTTCATTACCTATTATATCCAAATTTAATTCTCAAATAAATTTAAATTAAATTCTCTTTTTAGAATTTTAAATATTTTTTGCATTGGTAAACCTATTACGTTTGAAGGAGAACCTCGAATTTCTTTAATAAATAAACTAGCTCTATCCAAAATAGAATAAGCACCGGCTCTACCTTTCCATTCTTCTATTTTAATATAGTTCCGAATGTCATCATCAGATAAATCCAAAAAGGTAACAACGGTAATATCGTAATCAACTATAATTTTAGGATCATCTACCCCTGTTAAAGCTATACCAGTAATGAGGTTATGAGAGCGGTTTGCTAGAGATTTTAATATTTGAAATGCCTCTTTTTCATTTTTGGCTTTTCCAATGATTTTACCGTTAAAATCCACGATCGTATCAGCAGCAATGATAACTGTTCCTATCTCTTCGCTTTTTAATAATTCTTTTGCTTTCAATGCTTTAGCCTTAGCTAATTCTTTGACCAAATCGATTGGGTCAGAATATTGATCTTTGTAATCGCTCTCGTTAATATTTGTACTTAGAATTTCAAAAGATATATTCAGCCTATTAAGGATCTTTGATCGATCAATAGATTTTGACGCTAATATGATTTTCTTCATAATTGCAATTGTGAAATAGTTTATTTAAAGAATAAAACCACTATCATTAATATATTGAATTAATTTATTAAATTTGAAATACACATGACAGAGTTTTTATATTGGTTTCTATTAATGTTATTTTCTTATTTCATTATATTATTTAGTTATATGCATTTTTCATATAAAAAAGAAGTGCTTAACAATTTTTTAGGGTTTAGCGCTTTATTTTTAACTTTTTTGATTATTACAATTGTGGTATTGCTAATGTTTCAAGATACAACGCTCTACTCCATCACATTACCTATATTTTCTCTTTCTTTTGGACTTCCTTTACTCATAATTGGAGCGATAATCTTGATTTCATCTGTCCTTCTATTTTCGTACAAAAAAATGTTTAAAAACAAGGATTTGTCGAAGTTTTGGAGCTCATTAGAGGAAAAAACAAAAAAGAGAAGTAAATTAAGAGCCGATACGTATCGGAAAATCCCTCACGTTCTTATTTTTATTGGCTTACTTTTCATTTGGTATTTAGGAGTAATTATTGTGAAGGATCTATCAGGTTCCATTAGCGGTATGATTCCAGATGAGAATAACATGTTTCTGTTGTTTTTAACCATATTGACAGTACCTAATAGTATAAGTCCGGTTTTATTTTCGTTAGGTTGGTTTTATTATCTCTTATTTTTCTTTTTCTATGGTTTTTGTCTTATTATTTTAGCAAATGAGTTTACAAGAAAAGCTAAGAGCCTTGGATTCCCTTTTAATTTTCTCTGCAAAGTTCTCCTATGCGAAGAAGAAAAAAGAAGTTACGGTACGTATCTCTTTTTTGCTATCGGCCAAATGGTTGCTGCCTTAATTACGCCACCTATGGTGTTTTTAACGATTTTAGGGATGAGTTCTCTTGCAGATTTAGCAACAAGCCAAGTGGGGATAAGATACGGGAAAAATAAAATTAAGTGGAATAACGAAAAATCTTGGCAAGGAGCAATAGCTGGAATAATTGCGTGTTTTATTCTATGTACGTTGTTTATTGGTATTTATTGGGCTTTAATTTTTACTATAGCCTTCTTTATTTTTGATGTTTTTACAAACAAACCTTTCAATGTAACTGATAATTTATTAATCCCGCTTGGTAGTAGCCTTATTTTTTTGTTTATACGGTATTTCTTTAATTTCGATTATTTTACAATTATATTAAATTGGATTTGATTACACAAAATAGAACTTTTAATAATATTCAACTTTTATAATTAAAAATGAATTATCTACCGACTTCTTTGATTTTCATTGGTTATTCCGTTTTAACATTCATCTATGTAATAAAAAATAGAACCGAGAAGATCAAAAACCACTTACTAGTAAACGAGATATTGATAGCAATCTTATTTTTAAGCGCAGGAATTTTATTTCCTTTTATGTTTCAGTATCACTCACCATATTTGCCATTAGAGTCATTGAGTTTCTTATGGTTCTTAACATCTTTAATTTTTTTAATTGAGGTAATCGTTTGGGTTACTACTTTACTCTATAATACAATTGTCTCAAAAAAAAACCCAGAAATTATGGCAGAAAGGGATTATAATAATTATCGTGTTATTGTGACTGATAGATGGATAGATGATTTTAAAAGCGAATTCGGGAGGAAATTTCTGCATTTGTTTACTACATTTGTTATTCTATTTTTTTGGTCGTTAGGAACCATTCTTGAAAATTTAGGCATTTTAAGCCAATTTAGTTTAGATAATTACAGTTTTTCTCTTTGGTTAATAATTACCATAGGATTTGGGTTTGTTATAATGTTCCAAGTTGCTGATCTTGCCCGACTAAATAAATTTTATATGCTTCCAAATTGGGCTAAACGCTGGTTTTTATCGATGAGACCTGAGGAACTGAATACATTTGTAGCGTCTACACCATTGGTTTTGTCTTTAATACCCTTTATTTTTGCTCCATTTCCGATTCTGGCCTCAGTTGCATTAATTACTACCGGGGCTGATGCTGCCGCCTGCTTAGTAGGTAAAAAATACGGATCACATAGCCTAAAAAAAGATTCTAACAAAACTTTAGAGGGATTTATAACTGGCGGTGTGACTTCATTTTTAATTGTTTTAATAGTAATGAATATATATCACATTTGGATGCCCGTAAGTTTTATAAAAATCTTACTTATGGCTATAGTATCAGCAGCCTTATTTTTACTAGTCGATTTCTTTGCAAACTATATTTCGGATAACATTCTAAATCCGATTTTAACTGGTTTTGGTATGTGGTTAATCTTATTATTATAAGTTATTTTTTAATTAAGATTATCCCCCAAAATAGAGATATAAAAAGGCTATGTCGTCTCCATCCTTTAGAGTCTTTTCTAGAAAATGCTCGTCTCTAAAACTTCTACCATTTATGATGATTGAAAGGAACGAACTAAATTCACTCCTTATTTTTTTATCCCAGAGTAACTCATAGAATTTTTCGCCAAAATGCGCTTTAAAAAACTCTAACAATTCCTTAACTGTTAGTTCTTGGTCGAATTTAATTATTTGATTTGTATTTTTAGTAATTTCGTTAAAAGGCGGTTCAAACCTAAACCTTAAGGATATCAGCTTTTAAACCACTTCCTTAGTTTCAAGAACGACTAAGAAGATTAAATAATTACGATTATTAAATATTGTTGGTAATTATATATAAAAAAATGAATATTTAATTGGAAACACTCAATTAACACTCTTCAATTTAATTGGGGGGTGTATAATGGTTTTACATAATGGAATAAAATCAGTTTTGTTAAGGTTTTAACAATTAGATTCTAATAAAATAAAAATAAGATTTTTAGTGATTCTTTTAAGGTTTTAGAATATGGCTCAAGTAATTTTTATTTCTAAAAAAACAGTTCGGGACGCATGGCTTTCAGCCGTAGCTCAAGTTTTATATAATGGAGATGACATTAGAACTGAATACGATAAAAAGGAAGATCCTCCCTCCAAAGATGCAACTGTATTAATCGAGATTGAGGACCCTTTAAGTGATCCAATCATGAGAAGGGGAAAGTTATTAAAAATTAAATCGAAATATGGTAATTCCTACGAAGTATATGGTAGTATGGCAGATATATATCTGATTGGTTCCATCCAAAGTGGATATATAGAAGAAATTCTAGAAGGTAAAGCAGATCATTTCATTTATGAATCTGGATTAAGTTTTCCATATTCGTATTATGACCGCATTTATAACTATACACCTTTCTCCATAGAGGATACAATCTTAACAGATTATGATATAGATTTATATGATACTGAGTTTATAAAAAACCATAAAAAATTAATCGAAGCGAATAAAATAATTAAAAATAAAGATTCTATTGTTTGGAAATTAAAAAATGGACTTGAAATTGATTTAGATAAAAAAATATCAGATCAAATTGGTATAAAAAATATACCTATAGGGTTATTAAAATTTCCAAAATTTAATCAAATGAAATTTCTTATTCAAAAATTAAAAGATAATTCTTATACTCGTAGAGCACAAATTGTTACCTGGAGGCAATATGTTGATCCATATCGACATGATCCACCTTGTCTTCAAAGGATTTATTTTAGAATAAAAAATGGACAATTATCAATGCAAACCACTTGGAGAAGTCGAGACTTATTTCGAGCTTGGGAAGCAAATGTAAATGGTATGATTAGAATGCAGAGGAACGTAGCAAATGAACTTGGAGTAGAAATGGGACACTATTTGGACTTTAGCAATTCATTACATATATATGGAAGCACTAAGCATGAGGTATTAGATATGTTTGAACGGATGAAAAATAAAGGAACCTTACCTAAAGATGTTATTAACTTAATGGAGGAAAATGAAAATAACAATTGTGTATAAATTGATATAAAATGAGTTTGTTAAATCGATATAAAATAATGATTTATTTTCTTAGATGATATTAAATAAATCTTTAAGATTACTGATTATATAATCAGGATCATATAAATGGGATTCTTTATTTTTATTTTTGGTATGTGAATATGTTGCTTTGCCGAATTTGCATAAAATACATCTAATCCCTAATTTCTTTGCGGGAATAATATCTTGTTCAATATTGTCTCCAATCATAAAGACATTGCTTTTAGGGACATTTATAAACTTCAAGGCTTTTTCTATGTGTTTACCTGTAGATTTTTCTGATTTGACAATATCAGATGTAATTATTAAGTCAAAGTATTTATCCATTTCCAAATATTTAATTCTTAAGTTAAGTATCGGTTCCACTGCGTTTGTTAATAAAAAAATTTGATAGTCAAGTTCTTTATAGTGAGTCAAAACCTTTAATGCATCAGGAATTAATCTTAAATTTGAAAGTTCAGACATTTGAACACTTTTCCAATCAATTCCAAATATTTTACTATGTAACGTATAATCATACC
>JAGXNZ010000271.1 GCA_019894655.1 Promethearchaeota archaeon
ACTTATGGGAGATTGGCTGCTCAGGCATTAGGATTAGGGACTTGTTGGGTAGGAATGATGCAGCTAGCTATCGAGTTCCAACCTAAAATAAAAAAACTAGCGAATATTAGAGGGAGTATAGTAGGTGCGTTTACAATAGGTTACCCTGATTTAAAATATTACCGTGTCCCTCCTCGAGCTGAAAAGAAAACAGTAGGCCTGGAAGAGTAGCATTTTTATGAAATTAGAGTTAATAACTCTTTCAAATTTGAAATTTTTTTAACATTATTAAAGATCAAATTATCTTGGTGATTCTTGTTTTCATGACCATCTATCCTCTTTAGTTTTTATATTGTATGTAGAATATTTGGATTATATTATTAATAATCTTTCCTAAGCTACACAATAGTGTAAAAGACTTTAAATATGCACATTGAATAATTAATTATTAAATCTTAATCTCAAGTTGCCTTAAAAATTACAATTTGAGAAATATGGGTGAAAAATAAATGTCGAAAAATCAAGTAACCTTAAAGGAACAGCTAAGGAAATTTAGCCTAAAAAGTATCATTGGGTATCACACTATTTTAATTTATGGAATGGGAACCCGCCTTGGAATTTTTGACTATCTTTATAATAAAGTGCAAGAGTTACCCAATTCTGGCAAAATTACATCAATTTCCTTCTCTTTTAATGAATTAATAGAAAAATTAAACTTAGCACCTAAATATTTGGATAGTTGGATTCAAATGGCATTAGAATGTGGAATTTTTGAATTAGATAATCCAGCTGAGAAAAGTTTGAAGACTGCCCCTTATGTATATGAAATACTTATTGATAAGAATAACATGGTATATATTGGAGGACTTCTCGCTGTAAATTATTTTACTTCTTTTATTAATCAGGAAAGATTTGAATTTTTTAAAACCGGTCAAGTTATAGATATGATCAGCCTTGATATAATTCCAGAAGATCTACGAAAAGAAATATTAATAATTAGTTCACAAAATGGTGCAATTAAGGGAAAATCGTTAGAAAGAATATATTCAAAATATTTTAAAGAACATATGAAGAATTTAAGGAAAGAGGGGGCAATTCTTGAAGTAGGCTGTGGATGTGGTTATACACTTAAGCATTGGGCAAAAAAATTTAAAAAAACTCGACTAGTAGGAATCGATATCGATCCTCTTCCCCTTGAACACAGTAAAAGTATGATTGAGGAAAATAAATTGAATGATAGAGTTGAAATCCACGTCACAACAACTAATAAATATTGCCAAGAAAATAAAAATCAATTCGATGTGGTTATATTAAACGAAGTTCTCCACGAGATGGATCCTAATGAACAATATCGAATTAATGCACTCACCGACATCTATAATTTATTGAAAGATGATGGAATATTGATGATAGGAGAGTATATGATCCCTGATACGTTTACTCCAAAAACAAAGTTTCAATTTTTTGAAGTTTGGGTTAAATGGGTCGAAACACCTTTTCCTTCAAGCTTTTACAATGAAGAAAGCATAAAGAATTTATTTAAATCTACTCCCTTTAAAACTGTTGAGCTTATTAGAGACGGAAGAGACTATTGTTGTGTTGCTAAAAAACAACCTGCGTTAAAAATGATAAATGAAGTAAGCCAGATTTTATCATGAAATTAAATCTAATAACTCTTTCAAATGTGTAATTCTTTTAACTTTGGAAAAAATCGAATTATCTTGATGATTATTATTCGATTCTTGGTTAGCCCAATAATCGGTAATCTGGCTGTCTGAATCAAATAGTTTTCGCTGGATTAAGATAGGATGAATACCTGCGGCTCTTGCTCCTTGAATATCTTCTGGAGCATCTCCGATATAGACAACTTCATCATTTCGAAGGCCTGTCTGTTCAAGAGCAAAAGAAAAGATAGTAGGATCCGGTTTTTTTACGCCCACTTCACCTGATATTACTACGGAATCAAAATATTCATGAATATTCATCTCGGATAAGACAGAATATATATGAGGGGGATAATCAAAATTCGAAATAAGAGCAATTTTCTTATTTTTCTTAAATTCTTTTAATAATGGAATAGTCATGGGATCAAGGGAAGTATATTTAATCCACGCATTTAGACATGAATTTGCTGTAAAATTTAGCTCCTTATTATTTAATTCTAAACTTAATTCTTTACAGAGTCTCTGTATTCGGCGTTCATAAATTGTTAAACCATCATTTAGACCGGGAGGCTCATCTCTTCCAAAAAATCCATCACATTTAATTGCAAATAATTCTTTAGACTGTTTTAGGCCGTAATCTTGCAAACAATCGTAAAAAGTCGAAATCCAATCCGCCCAAGCTTTTGAATTATTATTATAAATTAATAATGTCCCATACAAATCGAAAAATATACCCTTAAATTTCATTTCATTTGTCCATAACTTTCCTTTTTAAGATATAAATTAAGTAAAACAACCTTTATAATTTAAATTTTGAGTCGTGTGAATCAAATTATCTTCAAAAAATTTAAATAAAGTAAAATAAATTCTCATCTATCTTATTTTAATTAATTTAGAGACTACTTGAGATTGAGTAATAATGCCAGTATTGGGAATTGATTATGAAAAATGCAGTGGTTGTGGCATATGTCTAATATCTTGCCCTGTACAAGGTAAGTTTTTCAAGAAAGACATTGAACAGGATAAAATTATATTCGAAGACCCTGAAAATCAATGTTTTCGATGCGGGCAATGCGTTGCCCAGTGTCCTGAAGATGCAATCGTTCATATAAAG
>JAGXNZ010000272.1 GCA_019894655.1 Promethearchaeota archaeon
CCACCAGCCATGGAAAACTGAGGGTCAAAAAAACCTACGGCTAAATTCCTCATCAATTCCATGACTAGACCATAATCGGTGTAATTAACATCAATCACATCGAAACTGTGAGATCTTGTTAGGTATCCTTCGGCTCCAAATGCGGGGATCCAATCGTAAACATCTTCATCAGGACCGTGCGTAATCTCGTTTTTCTTTTCGAAACGCACGCAGAATTTTTGAGCTTTTTTTAGAAAATTAAACTCCTTTGGTTCCAAAATAGCCGTTAGGTTCGTATTTAAAAACGCGTATCGGTTTTTTAGACTTAACTTTTCGAGGATTTCGTCACTTATAGCTTGAGTCATATATTTTTTCTTTTTATTTTCTTCCATTTTTCCAACTCCTATTATTTTTATCTATTTGAAATTTACTAGACAAATAGTCTTACTAGGGAAAATATGATTTTTCCTTTTAATTTTTAGTATTTTCATTGATATTTAATAAAGATACAAAATGGAGAATACAATTTTCTTTTTAACTTTTTTTTCAAAAGGTCTTCTATACAATTAAGAAACGCTCAGATAAAATGTATTTTTAAGTTTTAGAATTCTAAAAAAACAAACAAAATCATGTTATCTTAAAATGTAATAAATCTTATTTAATGTCAACTCTATTTAACAAGTAATGAAAATTTTACTAACTGGAAGCTCAGGTTTTATTGGAAACGCTCTAAAGCAATTGCTTGAAGAACAAGGTACTGAAGTTATACCTTTTGATATCAAGGATAATCCACTGGATGATGTTCGAGATTTTTTAGCTTTACGATCCAAAATAGTGGGTACAGATGGTATAGTCCATTTAGCGGCAGTGAGTAGAGTGAAAATAGCTCATGAAAATCCCTTAGAATGCGTTAATACTAATATTGGTGGAATAATTAATGTGCTCGAGTCGGCAAGATTGTTACACACAGATAATAATAATCCTTGGGTGATATTTGGATCCTCTCGAGAGGTATATGGAGAGTCTGCAATCTTACCTGTTAATGAGTCGTCAACTTGTAATGCGATTAATGTCTATGGAGTCTCTAAACTAACGGGAGAGGAATTATGTAAAGTTTATTCTGAGAATTATGGTTTAAAAGTAAGAGTATTAAGATTTTCTAATGTTTATACCGGAAAAAACGATCATTTGGATAGAGTTATACCAAAGTTTATTTTACAGGCTTTTAATGATCAACAATTGATCATTAATGGGTCAGGAGAAGAAATTTTCGATTTTACTCATATAAGTGATACTATTCAAGGCATTTGGGGCTGTATTCAAGAAATTGAGAGGAATAACCATCTTTTTGACGATTTCAACTTATCTACTGGAATTCCAATTTCATTAAAACAATTAGCCGACATGATTATTAAAAAAACTCAGAGCAGCAGTTCAGTTGAATTTACAAAGTCAAGATCTTACGACGTCAGCAAATTTTACGCAGACCCTAGTAAAGCAATAAAAATACTTGGATTTCTACCAAAAATCACATTAGATGAGGGAATTGATTTATCAATAATGGAACTAAAAAGAAAGTCAACCTAAATCTGTGAAAGCTCTAAATTTAAGATGTAAATTAATAAAAAAAAAGAGAAATAAATAGAAAATAATTAAAACATGTAAGGGTTAATCGTCCTCTTCATCGTCTCCCATCAAGGATTCGATTTTATTTTCAAGTTCTTCAATTTTGTCGTTAAGGGTATCTATTTTTTTGTAAGTCTCGCAGGTTTCGCACCCATCGTCTTCTTGACACTTTGGAAGAGTATCGCAAACTTCCTCAAGCGCGTCCATTTCTTCCTTAAATTTTTCAACCTGTTCTTGAAGATTATCAATACTCATATTTTACACCTTTAGTAATATTAACATTAGATCTTATTTTCGGTATAATATTTATTTTTTTATAGAGTTAACAATCAAATGATTTATGTAATAAAAAAGAAAAAATACAGTTTTAAAACTTTTTATTAAGTTTTAAGTTTATTCATTTTGGATTCGATCTTTTTATCTAATGAGTCAATCTCTTGAGTTAATTTATTTGTTTCTACGGATATTATCTCAAATCTACTCTCCTGATCGTTTAATTTTTTGACATACCGCTCCTTCAGAGTGATAGATTGGGTATCTTCTCCTAATACAGAGATATTTTCTCTGAGCCTAGCTTGCTCGTCAGACATTTGGTTTCTTTCTTCAACCAATTTAGATCGCTCCCTTTTCTTTTGGTTTAAATCTTGGATTAATTCTGCGATTTCTTTTAATTGGTTTTCCAACTTTTCATTGATAAATTTCTGCTTAACATAAAATCCCACTCTCTTTAATATATCATCTCTAGACCAATTTCTTAGGTAATTGCTTGAGTAATCCTCTCTTTGCTCTTTTAATTTAAAAATTATAGCATCTTTGGGCTTCAATGTGATTTTGAAGCGCCAATAATTAGTTGTTTCTTCGGGATCAACTGGTTTTTCAATAAATTTATAGCCGTAAGTTTTAGGGTGATCTAAATAGAGTTCCTTTTCTTCACTGGTTTTATTCTTTATCTTGTATGTAGTCATCTGGTTTGTGTAGTAATATTCGTAAGAATACCCACTTCCGATAGTAATTTTATGTACGCTTAAGCTTTCGGTTTTAGCTTCGTGCATAATTAAAACTGCTTGCTCTACTGCATAGTTTAATAAGCGCGTGTCTTCTTTATTAAGAAAAGGTATTATAGCTTCACCTGCTAAATTATCGTCGTAAATTATGGTCACAGGTCCTCTTTCAAGCGTCAAATTCGTATTATTTGTGATCTCAAGACATGCATTTGGATTTTTATCGTATTCGTTTTTGTTATACAACAACACTCGCCTTGCTTTAATCACCTCCGTTAAAATTGGGACTAACGCAGATTGTTTCCTTTTAATGGTTACTAGGTTAGATATATTGTATTCAAAGAGTTCTCCTAAATCTTTTGTTTGTACTTGCGTTTGGGATTTTACTTTGTCTAACAGGGCAGCATCGGACATCACACTTTTCATCCCACCAAATCCAACAGCCCCAGCAGGCGCGGGTGGAGGCATTCCTCTTCTCTCCATTTTAGTCTTTTTCCTCATCGCCATTGGTGCAGCTTCTAGAGCATCCATTTCGTACTCTCCATAATCTTCCATTACTAAACCTTCTTCAATTTCAGTAGGCTTTACACTTAAAACTTTTGGTGGTCTTATTACGGGGCGTTGGATAAAAATTGGACGATAAAATTCGTATTTAAACGAGACAGGCATTCCAGCTACCAGTGATAACTCTACATTCTCCCAATCTTGATTAGTAGTGTTTTCTATTAGGCTCCATCCAGAAAGAAGACATTTTTCTTCTTGAGCTTGTTCCTTGCTCATTATTAAGCGATAAGACGTTTTCCAAATTGGACTTTCTCGGATATAATATACAAAAATGATCCTTTCAATTTCATGGTCCCCTCCCGATTCGCAGTTTATAGTGATTTTTTTTGCGTCTTTTTTCTTCCCCGAGATAACTGTATCTAAAAAGAATTTAAGATCCTTTTTTATGTCATCATTCAGGATATCAAAAGATTTGAAGTCAGAAAAATTGAATTGAGAAATTTCGTTATTTTCTTGGAGCAGAATTAGCATATTTTCTGTTGTTTTCTCGTTTTTGTTCATCTTTTCAATTTCTTCAATACCGATGATCGTTCCTATTACAGTTTTACCCCCTGTAACTGTTAATTTGACGTCTGCCCCTTTTATCTGTGTAATAAGTGACGATAAAGACCCTCTATCAGGAATATTGAGCATTATTGATTTTAAAAGTTGAGAGGTTTCTAAAGCAGCGTCGTATGAAATCGAACTAATATAACCTTTTTCGCTCGTATCTAAAACAAAGAGTGATTTTAATACATCATCCATTTCGTCAATTTTAAACTCTAACTCAAACTTATCAGAGCCTTTCATCAAACCCTCTAAAATGAAATAAGAGATTCCTGATCTTTGAATAATTACTTTCTTTACATTTAATTTCGACATAAAAATTATATATCGATTTACTAATTTAAATTTTGATCCCTTCTTAAAAAAAATAATGAACAGTTAGGCTATTATCATAATCTGTTCATAAACTTTCTTTCAATATTTCTAGTGTATCTTCTTCAATAGTTTCTTTGGGATGCTCTATAATCTGACCGAGATATTCGTTATTTTTGTTAAAGAAATAGAAGGTTGGAATCGCTTTTAAGTCAAATTTAGGATTTGCTGCTTCTGGAGGAGACCTCGTTTTATGCCATATAGATTCTCCAGGTTTATGTAATGCATTAACCATTATACCATATAAGATATGGAGTTCCACATCATCGGTTTTCATTCTCTTTATGAGTTTAATCATTCGGGGTACGTTTTTATGGCAATCTGGACACCAATCAGCACCGAAAGCAACTATTTTTAACTTTTGATTCTTACTTTTCAAAAATAATTTAATCTCCTTTGTTATATCAGCTTTTGGTTCGTAAACTTTATAGTTGTATTTTATTTTGTCTCCGAATTCTCTTAGGTACTCATCAGGCGTCATCGTAGGAGATACAAGGTCGGTCCACTTTATGTCAAGATCTTTCTTCATATTTACTATAATATTTTTTCTCTTTAAAAAAAATTGTATTCATAACCTTAGAGGATTAATTAGATGAATTAACATTCATAAATCTATTAAAAGACAAAAAACCAGCAAGTAAATTTTGACGAAATTGATCAACTAATGATTTACTATAAGAAATGGGAAACTGATAAGAGAGACAAAGTCTAAACCTCTCTAACTTTCTAATTTTATTTTTTCTTTTCTTAATTTATATAATTAAAGGGAAAGAAAGATAAAGTAACCTTTCGTTTTAGTATCCAGATTAATATAATTGTTTTGGAGAGGTGAATAATTATTATAGGAGGTTTTAGAGGCCAATTATTACATATCGACTTAACAACAAAACAAATCTTTATTGAACCATTAGTGGAAGAAATAGCGAAAAACTTTCTAGGTGGATCAGGATACGCTTGTCGTTATTTATACGACAAATTAAGTATAGATACAAATCCATTGTCTCCAGAAAATATTATTATTATAATGACTGGTCCATTAAATGGAACTTTTGCGCCAAATACCGGAAGATGGGTCGTATGTTCAAAATCACCCTACACAGGTATTTGGGGAGAATCTAATTGCGGGAGTTGGTTTGGTGCAGAGTTAAAAAAAGCAGGTTATGATGGAATTATAATATCTGGAGCATCAGATGAACCAGTTTATCTAGAAATTAAAGATAATGAGGTTCAACTCAAAGACGCTAATTTTTTATGGGGGAGAGGGACATTTTATACTACTGAAAAATTAAAAGTTCTTTTTGGTGACGAAAAAGCTAAAGTTGCTTGTATCGGACAAGCTGGTGAAAATCTCGTAAAGTATGCTAATATTGTATCCGAAGAAAGGGCTGCCGGAAGAACTGGAATGGGAGCCATTTTTGGTTCAAAAAAGCTTAAGGCAATAATTGTTAAGGGAACAAAAATTAAATTGGAAGTATCAAATCAAGAGGAATTACGAAAGGCAATAATAAAAGCAAGAGACCATGTAAAATTGTCCTTTGCCTCACAGATATTGGGAGAATTAGGAACATCTGGTGCGATGGATATGTATAATATGACTGGTGAACTACCAATTAAGTATTTTTCTCAACCTGAATGGGAAGGCGCTGGCAAAATATCTGGAGCAACGATGGCAGAAACGATTTTAGTTAAAAATCGATTTTGCCACTCTTGTGTTATTGGCTGTGGTAGAAGGGTTGCTGTTAAAGAAGGTATGTATAAAACAGACGAGATAGAGGGTCCAGAATATGAAACTCTTGTATCCTACGGAGCATTCCTTTTAAACGACAACCTGGAATGGATTGTTTACATCAATAAAAAGTGTTTTGACTACGGAATTGATACGATAAGTTCCGGAGCTATTATATCTTGTTTGACACACCATTTCGAGCAAGAAAATATAACAACGGATGATATTGATGGGTTAAAACCTGAATGGGGAAATATTAAGGTAATCGAAGAATTATTAGAAAAAATTGTGTTCAAGGAAGGAATTGGCAAAGTATTAGCAGAAGGATCTAATGTTCTAGCTAAAAAGTTTAATATTTCGCAAGAAGAGATTGCTACGGTTAATGGTTTAGAAGTTACATATCACGATCCCCGCTCTAATTATGGTACAGCACTATCTTATGGCATTGGATTAAAGGGTCCATCCCACAACTTATTAGATGCCTACTATGTATTAAATGGGGTTCCATTAGAAG
>JAGXNZ010000273.1 GCA_019894655.1 Promethearchaeota archaeon
GTATTGCATTTTTACAATGCGTAGGTAGCAGAAATTTCAGAGAAGGAGGAAATAAATATTGTTCTCGAGTGTGCTGTATGTATGCTACCAAGCAGGCAAGGCAGTATAAAGAAAAGCACCCAGAAGCCGATATCTATATATTTTACATGGATATTCGCGCGTTTGGAAAAGGCTATGAAGAATTTTACGAATCCGCAGCAAGAGATTATGGTATTAATTATGTGAGAGGACGAATTGCTGAAGTAAGAGAAAATCCTCTTAATCACAATATAATTATAAGATCTGAAGATACATTACTCCAGCAACCTATTGAATTAGAAGTCGAATTGTTTGTTCTTTCGACTGGTATTGAGCCTAGAGCCGACTCAGATTCCATTACTACCCTTTTAAGAATTCAAAAGTCAGCTGATGGATTCTTTTTAGAAGCTCATCCTAAATTAAGACCGGTTGATACTTTAACCGAAGGAATTTTCATAGCAGGAGTTTCTCAGGGACCTAAAGATATACCTGATTCCGTAGCTCAAGCGAAGGCTGCTGCCGCTAGCGCAATTGGACTAATGGCGAAAGGAGAAGTAGAAATCGAGCCATTCTTCGCTGTAGTTCATGCTGATCGATGTTCTGGTTGTGGAATGTGTATTCAAAATTGCGCGTATGGCGCGATTGAGTATGTTGATGATAGAAGGTTTGGAACGATAGCTTCAATTAACATAGCACTCTGTAAAGGATGTGGTGCGTGCTCTGGTAATTGTAGAAGTTCAGCAATCGATATCATAGGTTTTTCTTCTGAACAATTACATTCAATGATAACTAAAAGGGAATAAAATGACAGAACAAATTGTAGAGACAAAAAAAGAAGGAAATAAAGATTGGGAACCGAAAATTATTGCTTTTCTATGTAATTGGTGTTCTTACGCCGGAGCAGATTTAGCGGGTGTGAGTAGGATTCAATACCCACCAAACATTAGGATTGTGAGAGTTCCGTGCTCTGGAAGGATAAACGCTTATTTTATTATAAAAAGTTTAACTGATGGTTGGGATGGGATTCTCATTTCTGGATGTCATCCAGGGGATTGTCACTATATTAGCGGAAACTTGGTTGCTCGAAGGAGATTTGCGATATTAAAAGAACTTTTAGAATTTTTTGGCATCGAACCCGGGAGAGTTAACTTTATGTGGGCTTCTGCAGCTGAAGGCGAGCGTTTTGCGGTTCTTGTTAGGAAAGCGACAGAAATAGTTAAAAAATTGGGTCCAAACAAAAAATTTGAAAAGAAATGGTGAAGAGTATGGGACTAGAGACCGAAAATAAAGAAATTGAGACTAATCTAAGAGAAGTTACGAGAGGATTACTCAAAGACAACAAAGTGGATGTAATTATTGGCTATAAGAAAGGGACTTTACCCTTGCTCTCCCAACCGATTATAATCGATAGCGAAGAGGACGTCGATAAATTGATCTGGAATAATTTATGCTACATCAATTTAGCTAAGTATTTAGTACCCAGGGTTCCGAGGTTTGTAGATTCCGAAAAAGGCAACTTGAAAGTAGGAGTCGTATCTAAAGGGTGTGTAGGAAGAGCTTTAATTCACTTAGCATCAGAAAATAAGATTAATTTAGATGAGATAAAGATTATTGGAATTCCATGTAATGGAGTTGTTAACAGACAACGTATTGAAATGGAGATTGGAGAGAAAGAAATTCTTGAGGTATCTGTATTAGGTAATAATGTAATTGTTAAGGGAAAAAACTTCGAAAAAGAATTTCCCTACGAAGAATACATGAATGAATTATGTAAAGGATGTAAAATTCGGAAACCACCTATCGTTTCTAAAGTGCCTGACTTATGCGTTGGCGAATGCGAAGAATATTCAAAAATTGTGGACGAATTTACCGATATTGAAGAGTTCGATTCAAAAACGGCCGAGGAAAAATGGGAACACATTTCAGAAGCGTTAAGCGTGTGTACCAGGTGTTACGCGTGTCGAGAAGCTTGTCCTATGTGCTACTGTAATCTTTGTTTTGTTGATCAAAATAAACCGGTTTGGTTCGGGAAAACAACCGATTTACCGGATATAATTGTTTATCACTTGATTCGGGCAATGCACATGGCAGGAAGATGCGTTGCATGTGGTGCATGCTCGTTAGTTTGCCCTATGGGTATTAATTTAAATATTATTAATAGAAAGTTAGAAAAAATCGTTAAAGAACGATTCGATTTCACTTCAGGCCTCGATCCAGACGCGCTACCACCCATGGTAGATTTCAAGATGGAAGATGCCCAAGAATTTATGCTAGAAGAGGATTAAAAGAAGTGGTTAAGTTATGGTAGAAAAAATATTGAATAAAGATGACATAGGTAAGCTATATAACGAACTCGAAAAAGATTATAAATTTTACGCTCCTACTAAAGAAAAAGGTAACATTTCCTTCAAGAAGATTTCTAGTGCGGAAGAAATCGAATTAGACTTTCTTAATTCAAAAGTTCCTCCTAAGGATGTATTGTTTCCACAAAAAGAGACTATTTTTGAATATAAATACGAAGGTAAAGACGTAATTATCGAGGAAAGGAAAGACTTAGAAGACAAGATTCTAATTTTCGGAGTTCGTCCTTGCGATGTCTATAGTTTTAAGCTGCTGGAGGATTTTTTTGCTTTCGGTAACTTTCAAGACGATGTATTTTTAAAAAAAAGAGAAAACGCAACAATTATTGGACTCGGATGTAATACTCCTAGACAAACCTGTTTTTGTACGTCTGTAGGAGGACATCCGTTCCAGAAAGAAAGCACAGATGTGTTTTTGTCCGATTTAGGAGAAAATTACCTTGTTGAAGCGATCAGCGATAAAGGAAAAAATCTTGTTTCCAAATTATCTTGGCTTTCTGACGCTAAAAAATCAGATATAGAAAAGTCAAAAGAATTGGCAAAACAGGCAGAAGAATCGTTTACAACCAAGTTTGACTTTGATTTAGTCACGAAGGTATTGGACGAGAATTTCGAGAATCCCGTCTGGCAAGAAATTAGCGAAAATTGTATCGGGTGCAGCTCTTGTACATTTCTTTGCCCTACATGTACCTGTTTTGACGTTATTGACGAAAACGACGAATACAATAACCGTGGAAGGCGTATAAGGATTTGGGATACATGTCAATCGTGTCTTTATACCCTTGAAACGAGTGGTCACAATCCTCGTCCTGCAAAAATTCAACGGTGCCGAAATCGAATAATGCACAAGTTTAGCTATTATCCATCGAACTACGATTGTTTAGGGTGCGTAGGGTGCGGAAGATGCATTACCGCGTGTCCCGTTAACAACGAATTGAGAATTATAATAGATAAAATACTGGAAATTCAAGAAAAAAGCGGTGAGAAAGTTAGTGCCTAATCCATATGTTCCTATGCTTACAAAAGTTAAATCTGTGGCCTCAGAAAACGAGGTTAACGATATTAAAACCTTCGAACTTGAATTCATTAATGAAGAAGAATGTAAAGACTTCGATTATATTCCTGGCCAATTTGCCGAAATTAGCATAATAGGTAAAGGCGAGTGTCCAATTGGAATTGCCTCCTCCCCGACTGAAAAAGGTACGATAAAATTTACCATAAAAAAAATGGGAACCGTTTCCTCATCATTTCATAATTGTGATATCGGAGATACGATAGGCGTAAGAGGGCCTTTAGGAAACGGTTGGCCAATGGAAGAGCTAAAGGGAAAAAACATCGTTGTGATTGGAGGTGGATTTGCGTTTTCCACGCTACGATCACTTGTATTATATGTGCTAAATGATAAACATAGAAAAGATTACGGTGATATAACCGTGATTTATGGAAATCGAGATTCAGGCGAGGTTCTCTATCAAGATGTCCTGGAAGATTGGGAAAAACGAGACGATATTGAAATTGTTTTGACTATTGATCGCGAAGAAGAGGGATGGACTCGAAAAGTAGGTTTCGTTGCCGCTATAGTCAAGGAAGTTGCTCCTTCTCCAGATAATGCGGTTGCAATTATTTGTGGACCACCTATTATGATAAGAACTGCCGTAGATGAGTTAGTTAAGATTGGTTGGAAAGACGAGCATATCCTTAATTCGTTAGAAATGCGCATGAAATGCGGAATCGGGAAATGTGGGAGATGTAATATTGGAGAGAAATTCGTGTGCATCGATGGACCAGTCTTCTCTTTAGCAGAACTAAAAAAAATGCCAAACGAATATTAATCTTCTTTTAGTTAATTATTTTTATTCCTCCTAATTTAATTACATAAAATATGATGATAAAGAATATTATTTTTGATTTGGGAAATGTCTTGCTTAAGTTCCATCCAAAAGAATTTCTCTTAAGATTTACAGATGATAATGAATACATTGATCAATTTGCTGCTAAGATATTTCGGAGTAAGTTATGGATGGAATTGGATAGAGGTACAATCTCTTTAGAAAGTGCTAAAAATGATTTTATTTCTAAATATCCTAAAGAAGAAGCATTTCTTACTCTATTTTTTGATCAATGGATGGAAATGTTAACCCCTATTGAGAAGAATGTTAAAATTCTAAAAGATCTACGCAATTTAGGATACCAAACATATATTTTATCTAATTTTATAAAGGAAACATATATATTTATTGAAAAGAAATATTCCATTTTTCCGTTATTTGATGGTCAAATCATTTCCGGATTCGAAAAGACAATTAAACCAGAAAAAGCGATTTATGAACTTTTACTTAGTCGGTATAACTTACTTCCCGAAGAGAGTTTGCTTATTGATGATGTTTTATTTTTCTTAAAACCGGCTAAAAAACTCGGTATGAAAACCATATGGAATCGCCCTGAAACTGATTTAAGAGAAGAATTGAAAAAATACGATGTACTTCCTCAGACTATTAAATAATTTTTTAAGTAAATTTTTTTAAAATCAAAAGCATTAAGATTAATAGGCTTTAGTAAATCTTAAAAATCTCATAATGATTGATAGCTGGCTTTCTAAGACTAAATTTAAAGACTTATATGAGAAAATTGTGAGGAAATATTTTCTCGGTAAAATTTCTGCTAATCAACTCACTTTAATTGGGCTAATTTTGGGAATTATAGGTTCGTTTTTAATATATCTTAGCAGTCTTTTAGAAAATCTTCTAATAGTTATGATTATACTCTCTGTAAGCATTATTTCAATTTCTTTCTTCTTGGATACTATAGACGGCTCGGTAGCAAGATACGAAGGTCCTACGATATTTGGTGGTATATTAGATATCTTTTGCGATCGATTAGTCGAGATATCAATAATAATTTCAATTGTTGCCACAGATTCTCTCAACCTAATATGGGCCGGAATATTTTCTTTAGCTGCTATTATACTTTGTATATCTATGTTTCTAATTGTAGGAGGTATAATTAAGAAAAACGGAGTAGAAAACAAATCTAAAGTTATTACATATCAGACTGGTTTAATGGAGCGTTCTGAGACTTTTCTTTTTTTCATAGCAATGATCATCTTAATTCCTTGGCGTTTGATATTATTATGGATTTTTTCTGCCTTGGTGTTTATGACTGCTATATTAAGGTTGACAGAAGCATATAAATTATTTCAAGAATAGGTTTTACTACCTAATTTGCTTTTTTTAAGATATTATGAAAGTATTTTAAAATGTAAGTCATATAATATCAATAATGAATACTGAAAATCTAAACGAAGTAGAAGAAATTTTAAAGATAATTAGAAGCGATAGTGAAGGGAAAATTGGAATCTTATGTCTGAATTGTCTAATGGTAAGAATTAGGTTTAAAGAAATTTATGATTTTATGGAGAGACATACTATTCCTCTTCCAGAAAATCAAAAATTATCAAAACTAGATCTGCTTGATTATTTAAGTGTTTTTTTCTATAAACAATACCAAAAAAGTCCAACTCTTCATAAACAATATAAGACTCCAATACAATACATAGGAAATTTCATTTTAAGTGATGAAATTTTAAGTGATTATTTAAAAAGATTTGATTTCATTTCAAAACAAGAATTAATAGACGCTTTCGCCGATTATTGCGCTGATTATGGAATCTCGGTATACAACGCAAAGGATATCAAAGATTTTTCTCTAGATTTATATTTAATTAAGAAAAAACCTTTCCTGAGAACAGAAGCTGTATTTGTTAGAACGGGAGAAGAAATGACTGAAGAAAACTATAAGAACACGTTTTACCTTATTAATGAAGCTTTAAAAGTAGCTGTTTGGACGGTGTTTGTAAC
>JAGXNZ010000274.1 GCA_019894655.1 Promethearchaeota archaeon
CAAGCACTAAAAGGATGCATAACGGCTCCTTGCGTTTCTAACCAAAAATATCTGATGTTTTGCATTTCTGTTTTAGGACCAATGATCACCCCACCTAAAGTATCGCCGTGCCCATTGACATATTTCGTTAAACTTTCTACTACTAAATCAGCTCCAAAATTAAATGGCTTTTGTAATGCTGGCGACGCAAATGTATTATCCACAATACATTTTCCATTTACTTCGTGAATTAGATCAGCGCATCCTTGAATATCTAATACGTCTAAATTAGGATTGGAAGGAGTTTCCACAAAAACCAATTTAGTGTTTTCGTCAATAGCGTTTTTTAATTCAGTTAGATTTCTTAGATCGACGATTTTAGTCATTACTCCGATTTGAGAATAGATTTTTGTTAACAATCGATACACCCCTGTGTATTGATTATTGTGTATAATGACGTTCGGAATTTGATCTGGATTGGTTTGAGGTAATAATTCTTTCAATTTTTTTGGTCTTGCTCTTTCTACGCGTTGTTGCAATATACTCGAACACGCTAAGTGTACAGCAGCCATGCCGGAAGCTACAGAAACAGCTGATTCGCCACCGTGAAGAGTGGCAAGCTTCTGATCTAAGGCATATAATGTTGGATTTTCGGTTCTCGAGTAATTATAGTGATTTTTTAATAATTCTGTTAACGAAGAATAAGCAAATGATTTTGTTGCGTATAGTGGGATTCTTAAACTTCCAGATGCTGTAGGGTATGGGTCTTCACCGGCTCTTCCTTGTTGTGTATCAAATTGCAATTTATCCCATTTTTCTCGTAGTTCTTTATTTTTTTCATCCATTGATTTCTGTTTGGTTTCGTCAGGCATTATACATTCTCGAAATTAAAGATGGTGAACATTTAATAATAATAAACCAATGATTTATGAAAAACTTTTTTTCCAAATGATTATATCATAATACAAAAAATTATATTTTACAAGTTGCAAAGAAAGTGTCAATTAAAGATAAAATAAAAGAACTCGTTGTCGAATGGGAGACCGAGAGATTGAAAGAATATTGTCAATCTATCCTAAAAAATAACGAAGCAACAGCTTCTAATTTATTAAAAATCATAGGAGATGTTATGAAATTTGTGGGAGATCAATTCGAACAGGAAGAAATTTTTCTTCCAGAACTTATTGGCTCTGCTGAGACTGTAAAAGTGGTGATAGATGAAGTTTTAGATCCTGCGATTAGAGCTGCTGGAGAGGAAAAGGAAACGATGGGAAAAGTTGTTATAGGGACTGTAGAAAGTGATGTGCATAGTATTGGGAAGGATTTGGTCGGATCATTTTTATTTTCGAATGGATTTGAAGTGTTTAATCTCGGAGTCGAGGTAACAGCTGACCTAATCATTTCAAAAGCAGAAGAAGTAGGGGCGGATATTATCGGATTATCCTCTCTTTTAACAATGTCTATGGACTTTCAGAAACAAGTTATAGAAGAGCTTAAGAAGAGAGGTGTAAGAGATAAATATAAAGTGATCGTTGGTGGGTCTCCTACTTCAGAGGATTGGGCAGAACAAATTGGCGCTGATGGATGGGCTGATGATGCGATTGAAGCGATTACTTTAGTAAAGAAATTATTAAATATATCAGAATAAACTAGGAGAAGAGAAGAATATGAAGTTAAAAAAGTTGGAAGTTCTTTCCAAAGAAGAAATTGAAACAATTACTAGCTCAGCTCTAAGAATCCTCGAAAAAATTGGTATTAAAATAGATGATGAAAAAATTCGTAAGATATGTGAAGAAAAAGGAGCTATTCTTGATGGTATATCATCTTTCGTAAAGTTTCCCGAGAATATTACCAAAGACTTGCTAAAATTAGTACCAGAATCATTTAAATTACATGGTCCTGATGGATCATTTAATTTTGAAGTCAATACTAAAACAACTCAATTTGCCACGATTGGAACTCCAGTAAGAATCTATGATCCATTAGGAAAAAACAAATTAAAGAAGTCAGTTTTAGATGATACAATACAGCAGATCCGTGTAGTGGATAGTCTTGAGAATGTTCATTGCTCCCATATTGATGTATGGCCTAGTGATGTTAAGTTTACAGCTGTTCATGCACATTGTTTGTATCAATGGGCTAAGAATACTAAGAAACCTTATGGATTGGGCTGTCTAGGGAAATTACCAAGCCAAGACATGATGAATATTACATCTCTTATAGTTGGGAGTGAAGAAGAATTAATTAAACGACCTAGATTAGTTGGCTTTATGAATCCTACCAGTCCCTTACAATTACCTAAACTTATGACAAACGGATTAGAAGTCTTTGCAAAATATAAGCAACCCACAATAGTGGCCCCAGAAGCTCTTGCAGGCACAACTGCTCCCGTCACTTTAGCCGGTTTATTAGCTCAAACATGTGCTGAGATAATTGGTGGCATAATTCTAGCTCAAGTGTTCAGTCCAATAAGTCCAGTATTCTTTGGCACAGTTTCATGTGCCACTGATATGCGCTCTGGAAATTCTGCCTTAGGGGCTATAGAATCAAGCTTAATCACTATTGGCATAGCTCAAATTGCGCGTTATTATAACATCCCTTCACGTGGTCCAGGAGGAGTTACTGAATCTAAATGTTTTGATGTACAAAATGGTTTTGAGCGTTTTTCCACTATGTCACTAGCAGCACAAGCTGGAATTAATTATATAACCTGTGCGGGAACTTATGAATCATCTTTAACAGAAGCGTTAGAATTATTAGTAATTGACGATGAACTTGCTGGTTTAGTAAAACGAGCAATGGAAGGTATTAACGTTAATGAGGATACAATTGCGATTGATGTAATCAAAAACGTGGCAACTAGCGAACAAAAAGGGAGGAATTTTCTCGCAGAATCTCATACCAGAAAATATATGCATAAAGAACTTTATATCCCTAAATTAATTGACCGAGGCAGACGATCTACTTGGAAAAAGAAAGGTTCGAAAGATATTATAGAGCGAGCTAGGGAGAAAGTTGATCAAGTGTTAGCCGATTATCAACCCTATGAACTTGCTAAAGATGTAGATACTCAATTATTGGCTTTTATTAAAGAAATTGAAGCACGCCCCCTAGAACTATATATGAATGCTGAGGGTATTAGTGGTGGCTCTGTGAATATTACTGGTACTGAGATTACACTTGAAAAAAGTTGAAGCGAGAACATTCGACGATTATAGAAAAGCAGAAAGATTGATGGTGGACAGCATTACATTACCGGATGGTATTGAAATAAAAGATAAGGATTGAACATAACAATTCTTTTATTAATTAATGCTTTTCACTCTTTTTTTTAACCATTGTTTTTTTTCGATAAGATTCTTAAAGAAGTCTAACAAATCTATTTTTATCATAATATACATGACAATAATAATTAAATAAAGAGATACGATGCTTAAAATCCAATTTTCTCCTCCTAAAAGGCTACAAATACTGAATAGGTTATA
>JAGXNZ010000275.1 GCA_019894655.1 Promethearchaeota archaeon
TTCTAATCACACGTTCTCTTTTTGATAGGTTCATAATAAACGCACTGTTTTTATATTAAAATTTTATTGGATACTTTCCATATTTCTTTACAGTATCAACCATGGCTTTTACGTTTTCATATTTACAAGTACTTAAAATATCTGAACCTGCACCTAACACGAATCCACCCCCTTCTGCAGCGTCTAAAAGGGCTTGTTTTGTTGCTTCTATTGTAGATTCTATTGAACCATAAGTTAAGACATACGTTGCAGAGATATTTCCAATCAATGATATTTTTGATCCAAATCGTTCTTTTAGAGGTTTAAGTCTTAACCCGGATTCGTACTCTAGAGGATCAATACCATCTATTCCAGAATCAATAAGAAATGGTATAGTTTCAGACACATCTCCATCTGAATGAATAAGTAATTTTGCACCATGTTTATGGGCATTATTAGCTAATTTTTTGTACTCAGGAGTTACTATTTCATTCCAATGTTTAGGATTATATATAGTACTTCCTTTTAACGCCCAATCATCGCAAATAAATGCCATATCTATATCGTTTTCAAAAAAACAACTCTGTAATTCTTTAGTTATATTTCCTAATGCCTTAGCTAGATCTTTAACTAAATTGAAGTGCTTGCGTACCATATAAGCAAATCTATTCATTCCTATCATAGCCCAAGTCGCAAAAGCTACAGAACCACCTGTCGGAATAATAACTAGATCTTTTTGAAGATATTGGTCCCTCATCTTTTTAAATGATTTAAAATGTATCTCTCCCGCGGGTTCCCATGTTTTAATGTATGAAATCCATTCTTTTAATAATTCTGGTGTCTTTAATACACCATCATGATACCATTCTCCATTGTAGTATTGAGCCCATTCATTATAAGAATCAATGCTATATTTTTCCAATATAAATCCCGGAACTTCTGGTTTTTCATGTGAGTGCGTCCTAATTCTGTCCATATGGTACCATATCGAATCAAATCCGACATATAGAGCCGCTTCATACATAGCATGTTTAGCAAGGGGATTAATTGGTTTTTTATCTATAGCCATCTTTTCTGCGACTTTTTCTGTGAATGGATATTCAAAAACTTGTGCTAAGGTTGGAACTCGGTCGGCTTCTTCGTGCTCTAGTGCTTTAATTATCCGTTCATGTGCATTCATTTTAATCATTTTAAGTAGTATTTATCAAGACTTATTCAATGCAAAATATTTTGTGTTAAATAAAACTTTATGAATTTCGAAAAATATTATTTTTTATGAGATTTGGAATTTCCCCCTTATCGCTCGATTTTGTGATAGATAAAGTTCTGAAAGATAAAGGGTTAGCGGGATTGACACAATTTAAACTCTCAGAACTCATGGAGGGTGTAGCTAAAGCAGGATATAAACACTGTGAGATTATCTTTGATATCTTTCAATTATTTCCAATTCAGATAACAGAGGAAGAAATTCAAAAGTTAAAAAATATAAAGCAAGAATATGGATTGACCTATTCAGCTCATTTTCCTTTTATTAGCATCGAGCTTGCTAGTCCGAATAAATTTATTCGTGAAGGGAGTATAAACTCGATTATTGATTCATATAATATGTTTATTCAATTGGAAGAGGATATAGATGTCTATGTATTACACGCTACAGGTGAGTTTATTGCGGATGCGATGGGTTTTATAATGCATCCGACATTTTTCCAGTTGCGACAAACTTATTTGCTGATTTATCAATTCAAAGCATAAAAGAAATTATTAAGAGAACAGGTTTGGATAGAAATAAAATTGCGATTGAAAATATCGATTTTCCATTTGAGACTACAGTAAAAATGGTTGAGAAAACAGGTACGAAACTATGTATTGATACAGCACATGTTCTTGGAGGACTTTCGGGAGAGTGTGATTTGATGGATATTGCACAAAAATATTTAGATATTGCAGCTGAAATCCATTTGCAAGATTATAATCTTGAAGGACTTATTGATCATGGTGCTTTAGGTACGGGAAAAAACTTTCCACCCGAGTTTTTAAATTTTCTTCACCAGAGAAATTTTACTGGACCTATAGTCTTCGAGTTACCTAGACGTGAAGCTTTGAAATCAATAGAATATATTAAAAAACATGTTCCCCAAATCGATTTACCAAACGTAAAAGAAACAACCCTTCTATTAAAAAAGTAATAATGAATTACAGAATCTTTAATTGATCTTCGAACTGATCAATTTTAATCCCTAATTCTTCAAGTTTTTGCCTTTCTCTTTCTACTAATTCTTTTGGAGCTCGCTCTGAAAACTGACTCTGTAATTTTTTCTCTATTTTAGATTTTTCGAGTTTCGCATTTTCAAGAGAGATTTGAATTCTTTTTTTTTCCTTTTCAATATCAATCATTCCGGAAAGTGGGATAAACGCAGGAATTCCACTAAGCACGATTCGTGCTGATTGAGGTGGTGGAATGATTTTTTCTTCAATTATGAATTTATCCTCATCTATAAATGCCATCTTAACTAATTGGTTTTTACAGATTTCAAATAATTCTTTATTTTTTGTCTCAATTTTTAGTGGAACAAGCGTTTTTAAAGGGAGACCAAAATCATGCTTAACACGTCTTATTTCTCTAACAAAATCAGCCATTAATAGAAAACTTTCTTCTAACTTTGATTCAATGAATGATTCATTAGCTTCAGGCCATTTAGCATACATTATAGTAGGAACATCCTTAATATTACTCGGAAGAGCTTGCCATAATTTTTCGGTGATAAAAGGCATAACAGGATGCAATAATCTGTAGAATGTTTCGAGTACATGTAATAGTATAGTTTTTTGGATGTGTTTATCAGAATAATCATCATCATAGAGAAAATACTTGGTCATTTCCAGGTACCAATCACAAAATTCACTCCAGAAAAAAGATTTAATTATTCTGGTCATTTGTAAGTATTCAAAATTATCCATATGAGTTTGTACATCTTTTATCAATGAATTTAACCTAGAAAGTATCCATTTATCAGGGAAATTTAATTTATCTAACTCAACTTCATTAATTCGATAAATTTTTTCATCGGGATCAATGTTATTCAAGACATAACGAGACGCTTGCCAAATTTTATTGCAATATTTATGAGCAACATCAATGTTTTTTGGATCCAAATTCGTATCTAATCCTGGAACGCTTGTTGAGATATTTACATAACGAAGGGAATCTGCTCCAAAATCTTCTATAATTACTAGCGGGTCATATTGATCTATGTTTTCCATTGATTTGCTTATTTTTTTTCCTTTTTCATCTCGAATCATGCCATGTAAGTAAACCGTATGGTATGGTGCTTCTCCTGTAAGCTCGATTCCCATCATCATTTCCCTTGCAACCCAAAAAAAGAGAATATCATAACCCGTTTCTCTAGCATCAGTTGGATAGAAGCGTTTATAATCAGGATGATCAGTATTTGGCCAACCCAA
>JAGXNZ010000276.1 GCA_019894655.1 Promethearchaeota archaeon
GTCTTGGGTCCTTTTGGGGAATTTTTGGTTCGTTATATTCTATGATTATTTTCATAGTTCTTTTTTTCACGCTCGTTCCTGCTATGATTATCTTTTGGGTTCTTACCTATCTCTTTTCGAAAAAAAGAAAAAGTGCCGTACAACTCAGTGAGGATGTTTCTAGGATTAAAGAAAACTTTTCTGGCTCATTCAAGCCAACTATCAAGTCTGCCGAAGTATTGAAGGAACCTACAAGTGGACAAAAAGAAAAAGAATTATATACTCCAAGAGCGCAATTTTGCGCGCATTGCGGTACTAAAGTGTCGTTTGAAGCAAAGTTTTGCCCAAGTTGTGGATCAGAGCAGTAACATGATATAATTGAACTATTATAAAAGAAAATTCCTTTTTTTTGGTTTTATGAAAACATTTTTATAGATGTTTAACTCAATAAAGATCATTAAACCCTAAATAGAAATTAATAAAAATAAATTGAGTGAATAAAATGGGAAAAGTTTTTGGGATTCTTGCTTTACTTTGCGGAATATTAGGTTTCGTTGGATGGTTATTGTTCGGATTGATTCCATTCGATCTTCCTTATAGTGCATTCTATTTGCCAGGGGCAGCTATTCTTCTTGGAATTATAGGTCTGATTGTGGACGATCCTAAAGGTATGGCAATAGCAGGATTAATTTTAGGTATTATCGGTATTGTATTTATTATCTTTATATTACCTATGTTAATAGTTTTCTTAGTACTAGCAGGACTTGGCGTGCTCCTTGGCTTATAGCTGTAGATGGGTCCTTATTTTAAATTTAACTCTATTTCTTTTTTTTTATTTTAATAAAAGATCCCAGTCTATTTGACTTTCAATCAATTTTAATACGGTATCGATTTCATCCTCTTGAATTCCTGGCTTCAAATTCTCAAGATTTCTCATAGTCGTATAGGTATCAGAGGGGCTAAGAATTATTGGAATGTTTTTATCATTAGCTACTCTGATCACTTTAGCATCGGGTTGAATAAACCCGGTCAAAATCAGCACGGATACATCCTCATTTAGCGCCGTTAACGCAAGATCTGCGCGATCCCCGCCTGTAATTACAGCCGCTTTTTTAACTTGCCTTAAATACTTAAGAGCAGCTTGGGCATTCATAGCTCCTATGATAATTGTTTCGACAGTATTATTCAAGCCAGTTGATGCTATATCGTTGATAAATTCACCACCAATTGCTTCAATTACTTCACTCACTCTAGGAGAGAACAATTGAATGCTCCTTTCTATAATACCTAATACAGGTAAGTTATACTTTTCGATATGGTCTTTTTGAAGCTCCTTGATTCTCACGATGTATTCGAAGTCTATTTTATTAAAAATGATTCCAGACATTCTAACATTCCTGAATTCAAAGTAATTTTTCGTAAAAAATATATTATCTATACACTTATCTGAAGATTCGGGAGAGACGTAGATTAAGTCGCTTATGCCTAAAGCTTGTGCGATACTGACGTCATCGATTCCTACCCTTACAAATTTTCGAATTGAAGGCGCTCCTTCTATAATTACGTAATCAACATCCTTAACGATTGTGTCGTATGCCGACTTTATCTGTTCTATATACTCTAATTTTTTACTAGCATCAATTAAATCAATATAGTATGAATCAGGAATAGAACTCGGACAGACTAAATCGTAAGGGCTTCGATCTTTATAAACAGTTTGCAAAATAAACTCAATATCTTTATCCGCTTTGGAACTATACGCCCCTCTTGGGCATCCAATCGGTTTAAAGTATGCAAATCTTTTCCCTTCTTTCTGTAATTTTTGAATAAAACCAATAGAAAGAAAGCTTTTTCCAGCTCTTTCTTTTAAAGAGCACAAATAAAACGCTTTTACCACATTACTCACTTTTTTTCAAATTTTTTATTTTTTTTATTTTTATTTTTATTTTAGATTTAATTATATTAACAATCTTAACGTGAAATAGTAATTTTAATATCAACTGCACTATATCCTTTAATAAATGAAAGTAGGGGATTGATATCTAATTCCAATATCTCTGGAAAATCGTTTACAAGTTGTGATAGTCTTACCAAAACGTCTATTATCGCATTAATATCAGAAGCGGGTTCTCCTCTAACTCCTTGTAGTAAACTATAGATCTTAGTGTTTTCGATTAATTCTTTAGCAGTTTCCTTAGTAAACTTATATGACAACGCAAACGATATGTCTTTCATGAAATTAGCATAGATTCCTCCTGTCCCAAACATCAATAGAGGTCCAAATTGTGGATCTCTAGACATTCCGATAATAATTTCATTCACTTTTAGTTCTTCTTTAAAATTTATCATTTCTTGGACCTCTACTCCATAAATACGCGCGTTTTGGGGTCCAAATTTCTTAGCATTTTCAATGATTTGTACATACGCTTCGAAAGCGTCTTGTTCGGTTTCAATATTTAATAATATTCCCCCTACATCAGTTTTATGTATAATATTAGGGCTAACTATTTTTAATACAGATTTTCCTATTTCATTTTGCAATTTTCGCGCTTCTGCTGGTGTTGTTGCTAATTTTGATTTCGGTGAGATAATTCCATAAATATCGAAAATTTCACTCGTTTCATGGCTTAACAAAACTGTTCTCTCATCAGCTCTGACTTTTTTGAATATTTCTGCTACCTTTTCTTTATCTACTTTAAATTTTACTACATCTAAATCTTTTACACTTTGCCTATTTAGAAAGTCATTATATGTTACCATAGCTTTAAGCGATTTAGCCCCACTTTCGGGAAATCGATAGCAGGGTATATGGTGCTGTTTTAAATATTTGGTAGCTTCCGCCATAGAGACTCCACCTATGAGTGCACACACAATCGGTTTATCAGATAAAGATTTCGAAACTATTTCATAAATTAGTTTAGCAACATCAGCTGGTTTAGTTTGAGCTTGGGGGCTCATAATAATTAGAGCACCATAGGTCGTAATATCATCTTCTTCGATATAGCCTTGGCCTCTTTCGTTTAATCCAAAAATTGTTTTAATAGTAAATTCATAACGTTTAGGTGATGCATCACCGATTATATCTATTGGATTAAATATTGCAGCCTCAGCGGGTAAATTCTCTCTTAACAAATGTAAAACTGGTTCGGAAAACTGAGCAAATTTTAATCCTTCTCTCTCAAATGAATCAACTGCTACAATTCCTGGGCCTCCAGCATTAGTGACAATAGCAAAGGAATTCTTTTTTGGTATAGGTTGATATAAAAAGATTTCTCCATAATCAAAAAGATCTGCAATTGAGATTGCTCTTAATATTCCACACTTTTTGAAAGCTAAATCGTAAGCGATGTCTAATCCTGCCAAAGCTCCAGTATGGCTTGAAGCAGCTCGAGCACCTGCAGCACTAACTCCTGATTTTAAAATAATTATCGGTTTTTTATATGCAGCTTTAGGAACAACTCGAAGAAATTTTTCTCCGTCCTCAATGCTTTCTAAATAGCACAGAATTACTTTTGTATTTGGATCGTTAGCAAGGTATTCAATAAAATCAACCTCGTCCATATCCGCTTTATTACCCAAGCTTATATTACATGAAAATCCGAATGCCTGATCCATAGAAAAATCCATCATTCCCGTTAACATGGCGCCCGACTGAGAAATCATGGCTATTCCCCCATTTTTAGGAGTATTAGCAGCAAAAGAGCCATTATAGTTTAAGCCTATCAAACCTAAACAATTGGGCCCAATAACTCTCATATCATATTTCTTAGCAATTTGGACTAATTCTTGTTCTCGAGTAATTCCCAGTCCACCGATTTCTTTGAAGCCTGCAGTAATAATAATTAACCCCTTTATTTTTTTCTTTCCGCATTCTTCTGCTATAGGATTAACGATCTCACTGGGAACTACAAATATGGCTATCTCAATTTTTTCTGGAACATCAAGGACGCTTTTATATGACTTGTATCCAAGGATTTCTTCTGCTTTCGGATTGATAGGAAATAATTTGCCCTGATACTTTGATTCAACGATATTTCTCAATACATTATATCCTACTTTTCCCGGTTTTGAACTCGCACCTATGATTGCAATGCTTTTAGGATCAAAGAAATAAGAAATATCGTTTTTTTTTAGCATATTTATTGGGCATTTACTGAACTTTTAATGTATTCTAAAACTGTTTTATCTCTAGTAAGTTAAAAGTTTTTATATTTTGTGGCGATGATTTGATACAAGAGTAAACGTATACAATTTATTAATTGGTATTTTTTAAAAATGCTTTTTTATAATTGCGTATTAGACAAGTTTATGACAAATGTAAAAATAATAACAACCAAAGGAGATATTAATCTTACATTATTCGACGAGGATGCTCCACTAACAGTTTCGAGTTTCTTGTTTTTAGCAAAAAAAGGTTTTTACGATGGGATCGTCTTCCATCGAGTAATCGAAAACTTTATGATTCAAGGAGGCGACCCTCTTGGTAACGGTACAGGGGGTCCTAAAGCAGTTGGGGTGAACTCATTTCCATTTCAGGGACGGGAGATATCGTATCCTTACGCAGACGAGTTTCAGTCCGGAAGGGTCTTCAATAAACCAGGTATTTTAGCTATGGCAAACGCTGGACCAAGCACGAATGGTTCACAGTTTTTCATAACTCATGTTCCCACTCCACACTTAAATAATAAACATACTGTATTTGGAGAAGTATTAGGTTCTGCAGATCAAGTCGTAGTAGATGCTATAAGAAAAGGAGATAAAATAAAAAAAATTGAAATTATTTAGTCTCTCTAACCAACTTCTTTTTTATCGATTTTTAACAATTTATTTTACTTTTTTTTTAAGCTAGAAAAGTTAAAGATGTGAATTAAAAGATTTCTTCATTCCAGTCGCCATCATTGTAGTCGTCAACATCGGTGTCTTCGTCATCATATTCGAATTCATCATTCCAATCATCATCATCGTCATCGTCATAATCATATTTTAAATCTAAATCTTCTCTACCTTTAAATTTATTAAATAAATTTTTATCCTCCATAATAACCAACCCCTGATTTGATTATCTATGTAATTTTATTTAATTTTTTTTTTTAAAATCTATTATATATTAATTGAAATACAAATCACTAATGTTTTTTAAATGTTACGATCAAAAGTTAGTGATGTAAATTAATCATCTTCTTCGTCCCATTCTCCATCATTGTTGTCATCAAGATCTTCGTCGTCATTTTCCTCCCAATCGTCGTCGTCGTCGTCGTCGTCGTCGTCGTCGTCATCATGTTCTTCTTTATCTTTTTCTTCGATATTTGAATTTTCATCCTTAATAATAAATCACACCTCTTTGATCATCTATGTAACTTTATTTTACATTATAAAATCTATCATATCTTAATTGAAATACAAATCTTGAATGTTTTTTAAAATTTTCGATCAGAAAGATTTATTAGCTTATACCGTTATTAATAATTCAAATTAGAACATTAA
>JAGXNZ010000277.1 GCA_019894655.1 Promethearchaeota archaeon
ATGGGAAAGGGGGGCTTCGAACCCCCGACCTCACGGTTATCAGCCGTGCGCTATACCAGGCTAAGCCACTCTCCCGGTAAAAAACCTATAGTTCCAATGACTTCCTCAAATATTTTAAAAAGAAGTTTTTAATATCTACTTAAATATTATTTATTTAAAAAAATTTTGTGTTCTTAAGCCGTAAATTTTAATAGAATAAAGAGAATATTTTTTTAAAAGATAGTTAAAAAGTGAACAAATTGCCTAAAATATTAAATTATTCAATTATTGGTTTAGAAGATTATCTTATTAGTTTTGAAAATTATTGTTCCCCTTGCGAAATTCAAAAATTTTGTAAATACGGCAGAGATGAACCTTTTACGATAGCGATTAATTGTAGCGATTTGAATAGAGCAAAAGAAAAAATTAAATTTGATCAGCTCCAAAAATTGCAAAAAAAAGAAGATGTCTCTGTAACCTATGAAGAATTAGTAAAAAAAGTGAAAATAAACATTCAGAATATATTTAGCCAGATATGGAAGGATAAAGTTAAAACACGAAAAGAAGAAATAAGATGTTTAAATTCAAAAAAAATAGATTCTATGCTGGTTTCTCAGCAGGGACAGAACTGGTGGCAAGATTTTAACATTACTATAAAGGTAATAAACCATGAATGCGAAAAAATACTTTAACCTCTTATTTACAACATATTTAACATTTATGTTTTAGGAACTCGCGGATAGTATATAGTTTTGATCAAAAGATTTATATATCCAAGTTACATATAATTATTTTGCATTCAAGTAATAAATCAATTTTCAGTCACACGAATAAAGATTTAATACAGTTTTCAGATAGTTTATGCGGGAAATAGTTTAGTTTTGCAAATTTTAAGTTCAAAAAAGAGGTTTTTAAAGTGATAATAAAATCAGATATTAGTAACTTATCAAATTTGTGTCCAGAATGTGAAGGTAAGACAATTTCAATTCATGAAAAAGGAGAAATTGTATGTCGTCAATGTGGTTTAGTTGTAAGTGAAAGGTTATTAGACATATCCCATAGTGGTAAGCGAGCATTCACAAAACAAGAGAAAGAAAGAAGGGAAAGTACGGGATCCCCTATTTCAATTCTATTACCTGATATGGGGTTAAGTACTATTATTGACAAAAATAATATAAGAAGTCCTGATTTAAAAAGAGCTGCAAAATGGAATTCTCGCATGACATGGGATAAAAGAAACATGTTAATTGCCACTACTGAACTAAAAAGAATCGCTAGCAATTTAAATTTGCCCAACCATATAAAAAAAGCAGCTATTAAATTATATATTGAAGCGTTTAAGAAAAAATTACTCCGTGGTAGATCAATCAATGGTATGGTTGCTGCTTGCTTGTATTTTGCTTGTAGAGAACGAAAAATCCCAAGAACACTTCAAGAAATATTAGATCAAACTTCCGTTAATGCAAAAAATGTTAGGAGATGTTATAGAACACTAATTAGAGAATTAAATTTGAAGGCACCCTCCACTAATCCTATTTCTCTCATTCCCAGATTTGTAGCAGAATTGGGATTAGACGCTGAAACTGAACAAGTTACGATCAAGATTTTACAATCTTTTGTTTCAAAATATTCAACAAGTGGTAAAGATCCAAAAGGATTGTGCGCAGGAGCATTATATTTAGTATGTAAAAAGAGAGATAAAAGGATTTCTCAAAAAGATATTGCAAATGTAGTAGGAGTAACAGAAGTTACTTTACGTTCTAGGTACAAAGAATTGAGTGATAAATTAAGTGTTGAAATATAATTTTTTATTATTTTTCTTTTTCTAAAAGTAGTTTAACAAAGTCAGGGAGTGTTAAGAGATAACTTTGTGCATTAGGGAGTTGTTCTTTTATTTTCATGAAGAGTTGAGAATAATGTTCTGCGCGATCTTTTTGTTTTAATACCTCGTTTCTCGATTGTTCCCTTATTGGCTCAACCGGAATTCCCCGCAACACTGATCTAGCGGGAATAATCAAACCAGGAGGGACCTGACTTTTTTTTATAATGATAGAACCTTCCCCAATTGAACTTTCTTCATAAAGAAGACTCCCTTCCATAATTTGTACGTAATCTTCCATGAAGCACCCTAAAATAGTTACTCCTGATTCAATTATGCAATAACGCCCAATATTAATTGAACTTTTTTGTGATCTCGTAAACATCATTACGCCATTAAAAACTGTTGTATACTCGCCAATATTAATTTTTGAGTTTTCAGCTCGAATTATAGAGCCAGGCCAAATAATTGCATTATCATTTATGGTAACCTCGCCAATTAAAGTTGCTAATGGAGATACATAACAATTATCACTAATATTAGGGCTTTTTCCATTATACTCAAGGATTACCATTGTTTTTCATCTTATTTTTATTATTTAAACTGAAAAATAGGTAAAATTCAAACCATTTAAATTTAATTAAATTATCAAGTTGAATAATTCCTTTTCTTATTATTGAAATTCTACGACTTCATGAATTCCTGATTCATTAGAATCTCAAATTAATGAAAAATATTTATTGGATCTCCTGATTCAAAGAAATAAAAATCTGCATGAGGAAACTCTAAACTGAGAAAATTACGCATTTTTTTCAAGGCAATAGCGTTACAGTTATAAAGAGATATTCCTATTAGATTTAAACGAGATTCTTTAGCATAACTAGCAATTTGATTATTAAAGTAACCAGAAATGTAACAATCACACCCCCTTTTTAATGCTTTTCTAAGATAATTTACATTTATTTTATCTTCTCCAACAATGCAAATTTTCTTAACTTCTGAATTTAATTCACCTACGAATAAAACTTCTTCAACCTCCAGATTAGATTTAATCCTTTTAAGTAAATCATTTAAAGTTATAATTTTATGGTTCTCTGAATAAGAATTAGGAACGCATATTCTACCGATAGGAATAAAATCGCCCCAATTGTTTTTAACATTGAGTGTTTGATCCAATTTTAAATAGAGGGATTCCATAATAGTATCCGATACACCTCCCTCAGCAGCTATAAATGTTGAGTTTAAAATAAAAATCAACAAGGGATATCTAGAAAGTAAATTTAACTTATTTATTAATAACTGGTTAAAATGAGTTATAGGGTTATTATTAAAGCCGTTGAGAGAAATTATGAGATTAATTTTATTCTTTATAGCATAATGAATTGATTCTAAGCTTAAATCAACCGTAAACAATATTTTTTTAATATACTTCTTATTGTTGACCTGTCCGTAAAATAATCCATAATATTCAGAATCAATTCTATAACTTTTAGGAGATAATTTGGTTTCAATAATTAATTCAATCTCATCAAAAAACATTCAAATCATAACCCCCTTAATAATCTTGTAGATTTAAACAAACTAAAAAAATTAAAAGGCTGTGAAGGTTTTTTAAAGTTTATTATTTTTAATTATTATTAATATAATTATGGTAAGTGTGGTGAGTTATTATTGAGTAACGATGATTGCATATTTTGTAAAATAGTTGAAAAAGAAATTCCTTCAAAAATTCTATATGAAAATAATGAAACGATAGCATTTCTAGATATTTTTCCAATATCTCAGGGTCATACGATTGCTGTTCCTAAAAGGCATTATACTAACTTGGAAACCATCCCGATAAATCTCTTATATAAGATTATGGAGACTGTCAAAATTACATCTAATTTGATCTATAAAAATCTAAATATTGATGGATACAACATATTGCAAAATAATTATAAGGCTGCTGGCCAAGTAATTAATCATTTTCATATTCATATAATTCCCAGAAGTAATGCAGATGGAAAGTTCAAATTATTAATCCCTAGAGAACAAGCAACGGAAGAAGAACTCAATCAAACACTGAAAATTATTAAGGATTCATAATATTAAGCTTTTTAGTTTAGTTTAAAAGGCTATTTTTCTAATGTAATGCAAATAAGATTTTTTTGAGTATGAAGAAGAAGGAATTTATTAAACAAAAAAAGAACAATATTCTAAACAAAATTAAAGATTTCTTCTCAGACGAGTATGGTGGCAATCTAATAGAATATGCTCTATTAATTGGATTAGCTTTGTTTATTTTCTTTATAATTGTCGGAGTTATGACATCTTTACTAGACTGGCCTTTAGATTTAGCAAATAATTTTTGGGAAGACTTTGGTGCGATAGTAAAAAGGTAATTTTTTTAGATCATGAAGTTTAAGTTTTAAAATGTGTAAACTAAAGAAGAAAGGATAGATTTTATTCTAGATCTTTTATAACAAGGTTTTCTATAATCTTAATCTTATATTTTTCTGTCCATATATGAATATTTTTCAAAACTAACTTTTTATCAACTTGAAGATAATTTGTAAAATCATCAAAAGGTATTTTATTTGCTCCTTTAAATAAATTCTTTATCCTTTCGTTAATTATTGCTTCATCAGGTGGGAATAATTCTCTTTTTTTTGCTTTCATTTTTTCAATAACATCATCAAATTGACCGTAATCAAAAAAATGATCCACAATTCTGCTAATAACAGAAGCAGGAGTACTACCAAAAACTCCTACTAATTCTTTTACTTGATTCATACTAATTGGACTTAAAGTTACCGTTGTTCTTGTAGTTTCAGTCATATTAATGTTTGCTTAGCTTTGTTTCACAAATATAAAATAATTTTGTCGTTTTTAAGTTTATGCTTATTGATGATAATAATGCATAAATAAGCATCTTTATATAAAACTCGGTACTACAATATATTATAGCAACACGCACTGTCTCATAAGTTAAAATGTCGAAAAATTGTCGAAAAAATTAATGTAGTGGAGAAAAATAAAAAAAGGAGGAATAAATTATGGTAAATAAAATAATAAATGACTATAAATTTAATTCAAAAGAGTATTTGACTCCAATTCAGAGTAATTTGATCTATAAACTACGAAACAATGGACCAGCTACCCGTAAAGATTTAGTAAAAATCCTAAATAGCCCCCGAACTACTATTTATGATAATCTATTAAAGCTACAAAAAAGAAAACTTATCGAAAAATTCACAAGAAACAATGGAATGAGAGGTAGACCGCTAGTTTTTTGGAAAGTTAAAGAATAAATATCTATTTTCTTTTCTTTTTATTGTAAGTGTATTAATAAAAAGATGATAACACCAATATTTCCACTGGAAATTTTAAAATTAATCAAATTAAAAAAGGTATGTCTAATAAAATAAAACAAGTCCCAGTTTTAAATTATTTAGTGATATTTAAAATCTATTATTAACATTTTAATTTTGATTTTATTTCTCATAAGTTAAAACAATTTCCAATGGAAAAAAAGGAGTAAATAACTTACGAATTTTTAAATACCTATTTCTTTATTTAGGAATGTAGTAGTATTCGTTAATTCCTTTTTGAAAGGTATCTTTTGTACTTCCTGTCTTATTAACTCGAGGTCTTTTTGTTTCCTTTTCTCTTCTAAATGTGATTCCCATCATTTTCAAAAATAAGTTAAACCCATCCCTTAAATTTAAAGGGGCTAGTGCTCTTCCTTCTAAACCTGGAATTCCTTCAAATACTAAGATCGAATCTGCTATAAAATCTTGTGTAATGATATCATGTTCTACAACGAACGCTGATTTTTTTAATTCCTCTATAGATTTTCGTAATAATTGAGCAACTGTTAATCTCATTTCTATATCTAAAAAAGCAGATGGTTCGTCTAATAAATAAATATCGGCTTCAGTAGAGAGACAATCTGCAATTGTTACCCGCTGCAATTCACCTCCACTTAGTTCAGATATATTTCTATCTTTAATATTATCAAGTTTAAGGCTGTTTATCAATCGTTTTTTGTACGGTTGACTAAGATAAGGAGCCATTCTGATTTTATTTATTGTGTCAGAAACTAACTTAGATTCATTAATTTTAATATACTGAGGTTTTAACGATACTTTTAGCTTGCTTTCTTCATAATTATTAATCTCATTATCGGATACAATTTTATTAGCAATTAAATCTATAAATGTAGACTTTCCAATTCCATTGGGGCCTAGGATGCCTAGAATTTCGCCAGCATGGACTTCACTCCCCGATACTGTTAGATGAAAGTCTCCAAGAGTTTTTTCTAAATTTTCATAAGAAAAAATGATCGCACCGGTATCAAATAAAGAATCGATTGGAGGTCTTTCGTGAAATTGAATAGGCTCATCCCTAATTCTTACATTTTCATCTTTTATATATCCATTTAAATAGATGTTAATTCCCACTCTTACACCTTGAGGATGGGATATAATACCATACGCTCCAGGAACACCATATAATAAGGATATATAATCGCTTAAATAATCTAATATCGCTAAATCATGCTCTACAACTACTACAGTTTTATTGTTGTCAGTAAGGCTTCTGATCAATTTAGCCATATTTATTCTTTCACTAACATCTAAATAAGAACTCGGTTCATCAATAAGATATACATCAGCATCCTTCAAGTAAGCGGCAGCAATTGCTACTCTCTGAACCTCTCCACCGGAGAGAACTGAAATTTGTCTATCAAGAATCTTATCTAGATTTAATTCCTTAACAATTTTATCTAATAGATCATTCACGTCGTTTTTTTTTAAGAGGTCATAAACTTTACCAGCTACATGTTTGGGAATAAGGTTAATATTTTGAGGTTTATGAACAACTCTTAATTTTTTATTAAATAATTCTAAGAAATACTGTTGTAGTTCTGAACCTTTGAAAAAATTAATAATGGAGTCGTTATCGGGAGCATCATCATTAAATTTACCCAAATTCATCTTCAGATCTCCTGAAAGAATCGATAACATTGTACTTTTTCCAATTCCATTTTGACCAATTAGCCCTAAAACTTTTCCTTTCTTAGGAATTGCCATTCGAAATAAAGAGAATTGATCAGGACCGTATCGATAAGTTATCTGATTTTTCAACGGATCTGGTAAGTTAATAATGCTTATCGCTTTAAATGGACATTTTTTTATACAGATACCGCATCCTGTGCAAAGACTTTCAGTAATTTCGACAAATTTCCCATCAGGGCTTAATACTATTGTTTCATCTCCAGTTCTTACCTTGGGACAGTATTTTATACAAGGTTTTTCACCAAATGGACTACATTTATCAGGCTTGCAACGATCTTTATTAAGTACAGCGATTCTCAAGACTATTTCACCACTATTTAAAATGAAAAATGATAAATAATTTTTATGATTTATTCAGCTAAGGTTTTGTTAGGTAGTGAAAATAATTGATAAATAAAGTGTTCAATCACTGGCTAGAAGAGACAGTTGAAGAAATCTCTAAAAGAAATTTAACAGAATTAACTTTTTCCACGGGTAAAACACCCTCAGGACATGTACATATAGGAATTTTAAGAGAGATAATTATTTGCGATGCTTTAAGGAGAATTTTTGAGAAAAAAGGTATAAAAGTCTCTTTTTATTTATTCATGGATGATTTTGATGCTGCTAAAAGATTTCCATATTATATAGATAAGAAATATCAAGAGCTTTACTTAGGCAAACCATTTGCGCTTATTCCATGTCCCTTTGAAGATTGTGAATGTGAAAGCTACGCCCGTCATTTCGGAAATGAACTAATTTCGACATTCGAATACTTTGGAATAAAAAATGAAATTATTTGGACATATGATTTGTATCAAAAAAGAGAAATGCAAGAAAAACTAAGAATTGCTCTTGAGAATACTAATAAAATCAAGGAAATATTAAAAAAAAATATATTACCCACATTGGATAACGAAAGAAAACAGTTATTTATTGATATGCAAAAAACCTGGATACCTGCCATGGTTATCTGCGATAAATGTAATAAAATACAATACAAAGCTACGGATGGAACCATTCGGCCAAATAGGGTTATCAAGTATTTAAAAAAGGAACGAGCGGTATTGTATGAGTGCCCTGGATGCGGTTGTAAAGGAAAAAAATCTATATATAGTGGTAAATTAAAATTAAATTGGAGAGTCGATTGGCCTGCGAAATGGGCCTTATTTAATACAACATGTGAACCTGCCGGCAAAGATCATAGCGTGAAAGGAGGCGCATACGATACTGGAATGGAAATTTGTCAAAAAGTATATGATTATGAAGGGCCAATTAAACTTCCCTATGAATGGTTAAGATTAGGTAACCAAGATATGGGGACCTCTAAAGGTATTGTTTTTACTCCTAAAAAATACTTGGAATTAGCCGATCCTGAAATTTACAGAATGTTGATATTGAGAACAAATCCAATGAAACATATTTCTCTGAGGATGGAAGAAATTACTCAATATTATGATTACTACGAAAAAATGGAACAAATTTTCTATGGAATTGAAAAAGCCGAATCAAAAGAAGAATTTGATTTTTTTAACTACCTTTATCCACTGATTAAGGTTAATAAAGTACCTATTCATAAACCTAGCAGAATTCCTCAAAAACTTTTAATTTTCCTCTCTCAGATGCAAAATATTTTAAGCCAAAACAAATTGTATGAAAAAGCTATTTCATCTATGAGAACTATAAATAACGAAATTGTAATATCATTTGAAAAATTTAAAGCTCTTTTAAAAAGAACAGAAAATTGGATTAACGAGATAAAATCGTATATTACTAGTTTAGAGGATCAAAAAACAATAAGAAACATTTTAAATAAAATTGACATTTTTACAATTCCTAAAATAATTGACACTAAGCTCAAGAATGATCTATCTAATGACCAAATTAACGGTCTAAAAAAATTCAGAGAATATTTAGCTGATAACGATAATCTAGATGCCGATTCAATACAAAATAAAATATTTACTATAGCTAAAAAGGAATTAGAAATTCCACCAAGGAAAATGTTTGAAGCCCTCTATCTCATCCTTTTAGGTTCGAAATCTGGACCAAGATTGGGACCATTTATACTAATGCTTGATAAACCGTGGTTGATAGAGAGATTAACTCAATTATGTTAGGAACAAATTAAAAAAGAAGTTTTCAATCAAATTCTTCAGTTTTTGGCTTTTTCTTCTTAAACTTGAACCATTTCTTCTTTTTTTTTTCTTGTAGAATAGTATAGCATTCAGAACAATATGTGATACCCTCATCAATCATTTTATCACATCTCTTACAGTGTTTATGAGGATCGATATATTCTACTGATTGTTTTTTGTACCTTTCGTATTTACTCAATATATATCTCCAAAGTTGTATAATTATTTATATAGTCAATAAATTATAACTTTTTCACTCCTGAAACTATTTTAATTTTAAAAAATTGAGCATTCTTTAATTGATCCCTCGTTTCCAAAGGACTATCCGGAAAGACAGACAAGAAATATTCCCCGTTGTTAATAATTTTATTTAATTCATCTTTCCAGCTCAATAAAACACTATCGACTTTATCAGGTTTTACAAGAGCAAATATCGACCCCCCGCCACCAGCTCCAGTTAATTTTGCTGCAAAAACATCTGAGTTGCGTTCAATTAGCTTTATTAAAATATTATTTAATAGTCCAATTCCATGCGAAAATCCAACGTGTCTCATCAATTTATTCATAATGGCTGTGTTTTCCTTAAAATAATCTCCCAATTGTTTCCAATCATGTTTCATCAATGCAAAACGTGACTTCCAAGAAATTTCTGCAAGATATTGATAACTTTCTATCATTATAGGATCACCATCTAAATAAAATCTCCTCAATTTTTCATGAACAGCTCCACTTTCATGAGATGCACCTGAAAAGCAAATAATTATTGGTAAACTATTTATATCATATATTAAATCTATTCTATCGTATATAGCTAAAGGTTCAAACGAGATTTTCTTATGATAAATTTTTCCGAAGTAGGAACAAAACCCTAATCCTCCTCTCGCTATTACATATCGATCTCCATACCCTGCAGTTATTTTTAGATCTTGGTCTTCTACCTTGGTTGCTATTTCAGCTATAATATCTCTGTTTATTGGAAACTCTCCCGTTTTTAAACATTTCAAGTTATTATATAATCCTAAATATTTTACTAAGCCATAAACAATCCCAATTATTATAGCTGAGCTCCCCCCTAACCCACTTTGCGGGGGTATAGTTGTAATAATTCCAATTTCACAATTCACCTTTTCAAATTTCTCCTTAAAAGCGGAACTTGTTTTGTTCAACCTATATATACTAGCATAGAATAGCTTAAATTCACCATTTAATTTCTTCCTTATCTCATTTAAGTCCTTTTCTATTTTTTCTTCATTTGATACACAAATATTTAATTTACCCGTATCATTTGAATATGAATAAAATTTTACTGAACCGATAATTTCCGTTCCTTTTATATAAACAAAAACCGATAGTGGATTATATATTCCATTGATTGCAGCTGAAGGCATCCAAAAATCACCCTCAACAGCATCTAAAGGATTTATTAAGTTAATTCTAGCTGGTGCTTGAACTATAATGTCAGGGTTTAACCCTACTATGAAATCTAAAATCTGTTGAAACATTTAATTTCATCCGACATGTTTTCTTAACTATTAAAAATGATAATAAGCATTTTTAATTATATTTTTTTTAAAAAGTGTAGTTTTAATTTTATCTACATTTCAAATCTACTAATTTTTTCAATAATAATTATGTTTAGTAAATCTGAATTCAATCATTCCGCACAATTAAACAAATATGATAAGTTTTTATAACTATATAAAAAAAAATATTGAAATGGTTAAGAAAGGTAAATTTAAGTTGTTTTCATTTTTATTAGAAAGTTATTTAATTTATTATAAAAGCATTAACAAGAATAATAAGCTTATTGCTTTTTCTATTCTTGAAAGTGACAATTTTCTTAGAATAATTAAACCACTTAATGAATTTTTATTAAATAAATATCTATTCTATTATTCTATTCAGCTTAATATCTTCCAAAAAAGAAAAAATATAATCATTATATCCTTTATCGGAGAAAAAAGAAGCAATATTGATAAATTCTTTAATTTAATTAAAGATCGGATAAAAAGCATTGATAAATCAGTATCGTTTTTAAAAAATCGCAAATTAAAAAGGCATTTTTTACATGTATTGTCGAACAATATAGATGGAGGAGCAAATTCAATGAAACAACCGAATTCTTTGGTTCTAAAGTATGGTGATAATCTAAAATTTATTCAAATTTATCAAATTAATTGCGACCACCTAAAAAATCAGATGATTTCCTTACATAGTTTACAGAAAGCTCTTAAAAACTTTAACCAAAAAGGGTATATGATTTTTAATGTTAGAACCAATAATCATCAGAAAATTGTAACTAATGCGTATTTTTTAGGCATAAAACATGATGTAGAGTCAAATATCATTGACATTGATAGAGAAATAAACCAACTTTATAATTGTGACCTATTCAAGAAATCAAATCTTACCATATCAAACATTTATCGAATTTTATGGAGGGTCAATGTTTCAGATAATTTTTATGCAATAAATAATGATGCTGACATCTTTTTTTCATTAAGTAATTTTAATTTTCAAGATATCTCTAAGTTTACCACTCAATTTGTTAAAAACTTGCAATTGAACCAATTAGATTTTTATCGTCTAAAACCAAATCTTTTCTTTATTGAAGAGAAAATTTTATTTTTAATTTTAGAGAATAATAATTTAAAAGATATTAAAAAACTACTAGAAAATTTTTTTTCGCAATATTTCATATTCATTTTAATTCTAAATGAAAAAGAATATAGGAAACTAATTGAATCAAATGAAGTAGGTTTGTTGGATAATATAAAAATTCTTAGCTTTAAAGATTTTATCGTGCTTGATTTCTTGGAGTTGAGTAAAGAAAATTTATTAAAAAATGCCTAAATCGATCGCAATATCCTGAGCAGAATAATTTGGGTGGAGTTTAATCAAAGCTTTTTTTTCCCCTTTTGGGGTTATGATTGTATTCACCTTGATAACTTTGACATTGTGTATTTTCTCTATTGCTTGCTTTATCTGACTTTTATTAGCTTTTTTATTAACGATAAAAACTAACTTATTTTCCCGCTCAATAATATCGAAGGTTTTTTCAGTTATCAACGGCCTTTCAATAATCTTATAATAACTTTCCAAGCTAAACTAACACCTCGTATCTTTCTAATTCACTAAAAGCTGATTGAGTCCATAGAATTAATCGCCCTGGCAACCCTCCAGGTGCTAAATTTGCGATTGACAAGTTTTCGATCCTAATAACATCTAAACCTGAAATATTTCTTGATGCCTTAATTACTCCGAAATCTTCCTTAATTACGATTAGAACACTCTTCTTATTTTTATATTTACGCCCTCGCCCCTTCCCTTTTCCAGCCCTAATTTTTTTTCCTTTTTTTGCTCGAAACAAATCTTCTGCTAATCCTAATTCTGCGAGGATTGAGGACAAAAATTTAGTTTTCTTAACTGTTTGTATCTTATCATCTATCACTAAGGGAATTTCAGGAATATTTTTAATTATATGACCACGTTTTTTTACCCATTCTAGATCACCAGAAGCGGATATCGCAGATATTATAGATAACTTGTTAATTTTTTTGTTTAATTTTTTGTCGATAATTTTATCTGTTTTTATTGGATGAGCTCTTCTCCCTCCCTTTGCAAAAGGGACTCTTCCGGCATTTCGAG
>JAGXNZ010000024.1 GCA_019894655.1 Promethearchaeota archaeon
CAATATAGTGAGAAAAATAAAAATGTCATTACTCAATTAGAATTAGAAAAAAAATTGAAAGGTGATGATAAATCTTGGCTCGATGGAATCGATCGCATAACAGTAATCCTCTGCGTTAATGCCAGGCAAAGGGAAGGTATAACTTATTGCTCAAATGTATGTTGTGGTGTGAGTTTAAAAAATATAAGTATTTTAAAGGAATTGAAGCCCGATCTTGAAATAGTGGTGCTATACCGAGATTTTCAGATGGCTAAAAAAGAGTTCGAAGAATATTATCGTGATAGGAGAAAGGAGAGTATGTTTCTAAGATATGGCTTAGAAAGACAGCCAGAGATCGTTAAAATAAACGAAAAACCTGAAAAATATCAAGTATCCGTGTTTGATACAAATTTACAAGATCTACTTCAATTTGAAACGGATTTGGTTGTACTATCAACTCCAATGATCCCTCCAGAAAACCTACAGGAGCTTGCTAAAATGTTAAAAGTACCATTGGATAAAAACAGATTCTTCTTAGAAGCACATGTTAAATTACGACCTTTGGATTTTGCTACAGAAGGTATCTTTTTAAGTGGATGTGCACAATGGCCAAAAAATATCCAAGATTCAATATCTCAAGCAAATGGTGCTGCAGGTCGCGCTAGTCGATTTTTAAGTGCTAAAACAATTAAAACTTCAGGGCTCATAGCGGAAGTAAATCAAGAGAGATGTATTGGTTGTGGAAAATGTGAATCCGTATGCCCATATAATGCTATTGAATTTAAAGATGCACAATTGGATTTTGAAGAAGTCAGCTTAAAAGTTTCAAAATCTTTTATAAATTCAGCTTTATGTAAAGGATGTGGTACTTGTGCGGCAACCTGTCAAAATGGAGCTATATCTGTGAAGCATTATGATTTTGATCAGATTTATGCAATGATTGAATCTTATTTATTAGAATCGTAAAAAAAAATAAGAAAAAATTATGCCAAAAGCAAAAATTAAACCAGTAGAACAAGAATTTAATCCTGAAATCTTAGCGTTTTGTTGTAATTGGTGCTCTTACGCTGGAGCTGATTTAGCTGGAGTCTCAAGATTTCAATATCCTCCTAATATGAGAATTGTGAGAGTCATGTGTTCAGGGAGAGTTGATCCTTCATTTATTTTAAAAGCTTTAAAGGATGGAGCTGATGGAGTTTTAATAACAGGGTGTCATATTGGTGATTGTCATTATATATCTGGAAACGAATACGCAAAAGAACGCTTTGAAAAATTACACGAAATTATAATAAAACAATTAGGAATTAATGAGAAGCGAGTACGACTAGAATGGGTTAGCGCATCTGAGGGTAGGAAATTTGCTGATTTAATTACAGAGTTTACTAACGAAATTAAAGGATTAGGGCCTCTTAAAATTTTTTAAAATACTATTTCACCTTCCAAGACTAGTGGAATCTTCGACTCTAATTAGTTTAACTTCTTATTATTATGAATAGAGTTTCAAATTGAAACTTAAAGATATTGGTTAATTTCAAAATGTCACTTTTAGATCACTTTTGATTTCTTAAATGTTTTTAATTGATCAAAAAACCAGAAATTTTATCGCAAATCAATAAAAATTTTCTTTTTTTGTCGTTTTTCGATAATTTATCACGATAATATTTATATAACAATTTTAACTCACCATTACTTAATTAAAAAAGAAATATGACAGAGATGTTAAAGAAATTTAATAAGAAACTCTATTTCTTAAAAAGGTGTTCAAAGTAATGGAAGGGTCTGTGTTAGTTATTGGTGGAGGCATCGCAGGAATTCAAACTTCCCTAGATTTAACCGAGCTTGGGTTTAAAGTTTATTTAGTTGAAAGAGAACCTTCAATTGGAGGTCGAATGGCACAATTTGATAGACTTTTTCCAGATAATGATTGTAGCTTATGTGTTTTAGCTCCTAAAATGGTTTCGGTTTATAAAAATCCTGATATTGAGTTACACACACTCTCAGAGGTTCAAGAAATTACAGGAACTCTGGGAGATTTCAATGTAACCATTAAAAAGGAACCACGTTTTATTGATGAAACAAAGTGCAGAGGCTGTGGGGAGTGTGCTGCGAAATGTCCAAAGATTGAAGCTCCTAATAAATTTGACATGAATTTAGGAAAAAGAAAATCGGTGTATATACCTTTTCCACAGGCAACCCCACCAGTATATCTAATTGATCCTAAGATGTGTTTATATCTGAATAGAGATGTGTGTGGAGTTTGTAGCAAAGTTTGCAAGGTTGGAGCAATAGATTTTAACCAAAAACCGCAAGAAATTCAATTCAAAGTCGGAGCGATTGTGGTTGCAACTGGTTTTGATATTTCAAGCGATAATTTACCAGAAAAATGGGGTTATAAATATAAAAATGTTGTCACAGGTTTAGAGTATGAACGATTCATTAGTCCTACTGGACCATTTGGTAGAAATATTTTACGCCCTAGCGATGAAAAAGAACCTCAAAAAATAGTCTTTATCAATTGTGTTAGTTCTAATAATTCAAAAGAAGATATTCCTTATTGTTCTCGCGTATGCTGCATGTATACTGTAAAAAATGCAATTTTAACTAAAACCTATTCAAAGAATATACAAGTTTCGATCTTCAGGCATAATATTAGAGTTTTTGGCAAAAATTTTTACGAGTATACTAAAAGTTCCCAAGAAAACTTTGGTATAAAATATTTGCACTCAACTATCTATGAAATTGAAGAAGAACCAGATACGAAAGATTTAATTATACATTATAGGGATTTAAAAACTGAAGAGGATAACACTTATAGAGCAAATATGGTAGTTTTAGCTGCTCCATCAACTTCTTCCAAAGGATCAAATCTGCTAGCTGAAAAACTAGGAATTGAATTAGATAACTATGATTTTTTTAAATCTAAATCCTACTACAATAAATCTTTATCTACGAAGGAAGGAATTTTTTTATGTGGCTTCTGTCAGGGTCCAATGAATATAACAGAAACTGTAGCTGATGCAAGTGGAGTAGCAGGACATGTAGCAACTTTATTAAAGTCTGCAAAATATTCACAGGTAAGAGAAAATATAATTGATTATCAATCAAAAGATAAAAGTATTACCATAACACCAAGAGCTTTAATAATAGGTGGTGGAGTTTCAGGGATGGGAGCAGCCTTAAATATAAGTAAACAAGGATACGAGACGATTATTATTGAAAAAGAGGACCAGTTAGGAGGAAATTTAAAATTTATAAACCTTTTATATCCGGCTAAACAAGATGCTTTAGAATTTCTGGATGCTATCGAAGATAAAATCAAGAAGAATTCGAGGATTAAAGTATATTTAAATTCTATGATTAAGGATGTAAAGGGTTCAATTGGGAATTATGATATTTTATTCGTAGATGAGGCTAACAACATTCACGAGATTAGAGTTGGTGTTATTATTGTTGCAACCGGAAGTCAGGAGTTTAAACCACATGGACAGTTTCAGTATAGTGAAAAAAATGAAAATGTCATGACGCTTTTAGAGCTAGAACAGAAATTAAAAATTGAAAATAAATCATGGTTAAGGAAGATTAAACATGTTACGGTAATACTCTGTGTAAAATCGAGACAAGTAAATGGATTTACTTATTGTTCAAATGTCTGTTGTAGTAACGCCATAAAAAACATTGAAATTCTAAAAGAAAATAAACCTAATCTCGACATTCTAGTGTTATTTCGTGATCTTCACATGGCTAAAAAAGAATTTGAAGAGATTTTCAGTGAAAGAAAATC
>JAGXNZ010000278.1 GCA_019894655.1 Promethearchaeota archaeon
CTTAGATTAAAATAACCATACCCTTGGGATTGAAAAATATCATCATCACAATTTACAGTAATATTATAATTGCCATCACCATAGTCATAATTACTTAGTGGAGTATAAGGAGTTGAATTAACATAAACGGTCCTAATCGCACCAAATATACCACTATCTTTAATAGTATCATTATAAAACAAGGAGATATTAAAAGTTTCAGTTGAATCAAAGGATGTCTTTAGAATTGATTCATCTAATTCTGTTTCTCCTAAAATAGTAATATCTAGTGTTTTAGTCTGATTATGATAATAAGTATTATTTGCTCTAATCGTTATTGAATTTGAACCATAATTAAACTCTGTGTTATTACAATCAAAAGTAATGTTGTATTGACCATTATCAATATATTCTACACTTTCGTTTACAGAGCTATAAGTTCCAGCATTAATTTTGTAGTAAATATCACCAACGGAAATATCCCGACTTTGTCCTATATCATTATAGGTTATAGTGATATTGAAAATAGCGCCAGAATTTAAGATTGTATTCTGCGATGGTTGATTAATGATCAAACTCGTTTCTGCAAATATAGTCATATTGTCCCTAAAATATCCCGCATCAGTACCATTATTCCATAGAGTCAGTGTTCGAAACTTTCCGTATTTGGTTATAGTATCAGATATATCCCAATCACCAAAATATAAGTCATTGCCTGAACCAAAAGAGCTATTAATAAATGTATGATTTAATTGATCGTTTAATACTAATGGATTAAAAATGCTATGATTTATATTCCCATTACTAATAGGACTTGAAAAAGTTCCGTTGAAATGAACAAGATTAGTATAATTAAAAGTATCTGCTGGTGTAGTAACAACATACTTTTTTATATTCATAAGAAGATTCGAAGATGTGGCATTCAAGAACCAAAATGTGCCATTTCCGGCATTTAACACTTGTATGTTTTTATAATTACTGAGATAATCTGTTATTATATCATCCGTTTTATTTGTACCACCATTCCACACTTCAATATTTGTCCATCTGGAAGAAATAGTGAAATTTATAGTATAATTATTGAACCGCGAATCAAAATAATTTAACCCATCGGATTTTGTCACATTCCAAAAAACATCCTGTCCGTTTCCTAAAACTTCAAAACTAGAATCCACTTTTAAGTCCGTCTTAGTGTAATTAATTTGTACTCTCGTTATATTACAAGAGACATCCCACCAATCTGCAGATACATTGAAATCAATAGTACCTGATAAATCTTTTAAGATACTTTCAGTCATAAGATATTTTCCTTTTTGAAAACTGACATCACTTACACTTTTATTATTTATTTCAAGTCCAATTTGAGAAGGTTTAGGAGTATTATTCAATGGAACAAAATCAATTTCTACTGCGGCATCTACCTTTGACCCTGCAATATTAAATTCGTTTTCTCCATTATCTAATACGTAATTATCATTTACACCATCTCCACCTATTGTAGTTAATTCACCATATATTTCAATATCAACGCCAGCGCCAATTTCTTCAATATTTAAATAAAAAGTATCATTGTATGTTTCTGAACAATTGAATAAAGAACCTATATTTGTCATATTGTGCCAATGAGGTGAATTTCCTGTGATTACTGACAAATCAACTATTGGAAGTGCATATACAAGATTAAATGGTTTTGGTATAGAACCATCTAACTCTGAATTATACAACGATATTGAAAGTCTTGTAAGGAGAGGTGCTGTTCTATTTAAATAAATGGATATATTTTCTATATATCCCACACCTCTAGCTTTGAATGATATATAATGAGTATTAACAGCATCTATTACTCGTGCGGATGTTGCGTCCTCATACAAAATAGTTTTATTTGGAGCATTTATGTCATCTACATCAATATTTATATTAGATGTATTATATCCCTGAAATTTTGGTGCTGGTTCTTGAAAAATATTTGCATTATCTAAATTAGAAAAAGATATTGTTGATGTATTTAAAATAGATTGATGCAATGTAATATTAACTTTATCCCCAACTCCGTTAGAAGAAGGAATCGAATCAGAAGTTTTTGGAAGGATATATTGATCACCAAAGTCAATAATATTACCCTCCTCATAGCCTTTATCTAAAAAGAGCGAGTTAAAGAGCGGCAAACCTAAATTGGTCAATATCATTCCGAAAGATAATAAGAGTAGGATGAGCAGTTTTTTTTTACTATTTGATCTACCGAATTTCATAATTATCACAAATATATTTTTTATTTAATGGTTTGTAATATATCTATTATATAAGATTAATCGCGTAATTTGAATATAAAATTTCTTTTTTGCAAATCCTCAAAATTATTTAACTAACAGGAATAATAAGAGGAAATCACTTTTTATCAATGCATTTTATATAATTTTCGTGCTAATATAGTAATAATGGCTAATCAAAATAATCCGTCTCATAAAAAAAGTAAAACTAGTTCTTTTGGGGTATCTAAACGAGAAAGTCATGACGCTTCTCAATTTTATAATTCTAAACTTTACCAAAATATACCAAAACCGCGAAAAACTGTATATGATGATAATTCCAGATTTATTCCCGTAGAAATTATTGATAATATTGTATTAGGAGATAGTAAGAGAATGAATCAATTACCAGATAATTCAGTGCATCTCATGATTACTTCTCCTCCCTACAATGTTACAAAAGATTACGACGATGATTTAACTCTCAGAGATTATTTAAAATTACTTAAGGATGTTTTCGAAGAAACATGGCGAGTTCTAGTACCCGGCGGTAGAGCTGCTATAAATATCGCAAACATCGGTAGGAAACCATATATTCCGCTACATGCGTATGTAATTGAAATTATGCATAAAATTGGGTTTCATATGCGTGGTGAGATTATCTGGAATAAAGCTGTTTCTGCAGGAGTGTCTACAGCGTGGGGATCTTTTGCATCTGCGAGTAATCCATGTCTTAGAGACGTACATGAATACATTCTAATATTTTCAAAAATTACAAATAGATTAGAAAAAGGTGAAAAAAAAAATACTATTGAAAAATCAAATTTTATCGAATGGTCTAAATCAATTTGGAAATTCTCTGCTGTTTCCGCTAAAAAAGTTGGACACCCAGCACCTTTTCCAATTGAGCTCCCTCGACGATTAATTGAATTTTATTCTTATGAAAATGATGTAATTTTAGATCCTTTTATAGGTAGCGGCACAACTGCCCTTGCAGCAATTGAGCTTAATAGACATTATGTTGGTTATGATATCTCTCAAGAATATGTTGATTTGGCTTTGAAAAAAATCAACGAAGTCAAAAACCAACATAAATTAGATAAATTTTTGAATGATTAGTTTAAAATAGGACCATCTTTTTCATTTCTATTTTGCTAGAATTATGAAATTGCATCGGGTTTTTTTAGAATAATCCTTGCATCTACGCAAATTAAGCCGTTTTTATAAATGAAAACAGGATTTAAGTCCATTTCATTTATTTCTTCATGTTCTATTACTAAATCAGATATTTTTAGTAACGTATTTACGATCGCATCTATGTCCGCTTTCGGTTTACCTCGATACCCATCTAATATTGGAAATCCTTTTATTTCGTGGATTTGTTCTCGGGCGTCATATTCCGTAATTGGAGCAATTCTAAAACTTACATCTTCTAAGAGTTCAACTAAAATGCCACCAATCCCAAACATCAAAGCTGGACCAAATTGAGCATCTGTAGTCATTCCAATTATTAATTCTGTTATTGGTTCATCAGCCATTTTTTGTACGCTAATCATCTTCTTGCTTTGGGAAGAAATTTTCATTAAATCGTCATAAGCTGCTATAGTTTCATCTTCATTTTTAATATTTAATTTAACTGCCCCAGTATCAGATTTGTGTACGATATCTTCAGCTATTAGTTTTAGAACTACAGGAAATCCTATTTTATTAGCAGCGGTAACAGTTTCTTCTTTCGTGAGTGCTAATTCTTGTTCAGGAATAGGTATGCCTATATCCTTTAGCAACTCTTTAGATTCAAATTCCGTAAGTACCATCTGATTTGATTCTAATTTATTTTTAAGCAATTCGGAAATATTCATTAAAATTAACTCAAGTAATATCTAATTAAAATTTTAGGTTTAAGATTAATAATAGGTAGTTAAGTTATAAAAAAAATTTAAATATAACGAGTGGTATTTTTAAAGAAAAGAAACCCTAATTTCTTAAAAAAAACACCACACATAGAAATTAATCAATAATCTATTTATTATCTGTATAATGCAATCTAAAACCGCAACAAAAGAGGAAAACCTTCAGATTCTTTTAAAAAATTTTGTAGAATCGCGGGATGATGTTTTAATAGGTTTCATTTATTCAAATGATGGATTGTTATTTGCAAAATATGGAAAAACAGAAGGTACGATAAAAGAAGACCAGGAGAAAGAAGATATTTACGGTGCATTTACTGCTATCGTTGAAAGCTTACTAGATAAAATAAGTTTGGAATACAAATCTGGTCGCTATGGTAGTGGTTCGTTTGAAACTGACGATAATCGTATAATTTATTTGGAAGCAGGATTTGAAGCAATTCTCTTATTGGTCTGTGATTATGAAACAAATTTAAACAAGTTGTTTCCAATTGCATATCTTGTTGTCGAGAAAATTGCTCAGTTACTTGAAAACAGTTTTGATTTTAAATACAATTCTCTTGAAATTCCAGATCTAAACATATATGATAGCTTTTCTTTAGGATTAGATAAGTTTTCAATTCAAGAATCAACACCTATCGTTGATGGAGTAAAGGCAACTCATCAATTTACGAAAGAAAAACATATAGAAAAATTATTTAAATTAATTATACTCGGTTCGGGAGCAGTTGGAAAAACCACCTTAGTGAATCGATTTTTGAAAAAAGAAAACATTGTTGACTATCGACCCACATTGGGTATAAGTCTTTCCACACAACAGTATTATGTCCAAGGTTTTAAGGATGACATTATAAAGTTTTTAATATGCGATCTAGCGGGGCAAAGTTATTTCAGACGCGTTAGAAAAGAATATTACAAAGGGGCTAACTGTGCATTTATAGTCTACGATGTTACTAGAAGAGATACTTTTGAAGAAGCAATAAATTCTTGGTTTGCCGATGCAAAAAAAGAATTGGGAAACATTTCTTTTGTTCTCATCGGAAACAAAATTGATAAGGAAGATGAAAGAGAGGTATCTAAAGAAGAAGGATTAGCAAAAGCTAAAGAAATAAAAAGTTTTTTCATAGAAACATCGGCATTACATAACATAAATGTTCAAGACACATTCAAAATTATCGGGATAGGATTGTTTTTTAAATATTTTGAAGAGAACGAGAATTAAATTAAAATCTAAAAAAAGATTAATTTGAAAATAAAATTAATTATTTAGAATTTAGCAGGTAATTAGGATCTTTTCTTATTTTCAACCTTATGCTATATTTCCTCAGTTCGTCAACTACAGAAACGCTAAATGCCGCAAGGAAAAGAGTTGCCCAGTGATACCATTGTGTCAA
>JAGXNZ010000279.1 GCA_019894655.1 Promethearchaeota archaeon
AACATCTCATTAAAATCCTTTTCGTCTAACCTAGAATATTTATCTGTAAACTGTATAAATTTTTGAGGAAATCGTGTCGTGAGGGGAATTTTGTTTTTATCACCTTTAGGGTATCCAAAACAAATCAATGTTATAGGAAATACCCATTTAGGAAGGTTGAACATCTCGCGGTGAATTTCATAGTTTTCCATAATATCTCCAATATAACAGGAGCCAATGCCTAAAGCTTCAGCTGCGATTACAGAATTTTGGGCTGCAATTAATGCATCACAACAAGCAAGAAGTAAATCAGATTCCTGGGGTGTTTGAAATTCTTTACCTATTTCAGTGCATTTTTCCTTGACTTTACTTACTTCAAAGTAATCCCACCATCGCTGCATGTCAGCTAAAAACAATAAGACTAACGGAGCTTTCGCGATATGTGGTTGATTATCGCAAGTCTTTACCAATTTTTCTTTTAAGTTCTTATCGGCTATTTGAATAATTGAGTACATCATTAAATTTCCTGCTGTTGGAGCTCTCATTGCTCCGTGGATGATAGTATCAATTTCTTCTTGAGAGAGAGGTATAGGATTGTAAGCGCGAATCGTTCTTCTATTTTTTAGTAACTCTAATGTAATATTTTTTTGGTTTTTCTCATCCATAAGTAGATTCACATTATTTGATATTGTTCATTGTTAAAAAGAATAGGGAACCAGTATTAAATTGATCTAACTCGGATAATCTCATTCTTTTAAATTGTTAGAAAAGTGCACCTTAAAGCTTTAAAAGCGACATTTTTTCTTATTTTATAAATACAACAAAAATATTATTGGTAAAACAGAATGAATCGAGATTATAATAAAGTGATAAATAAACTTAGCTCAATTTCTACAAGTATTTCTTCAGTATTAATTATCTTTTTCCAATATGTACCTTGCACGGCTATATGGTTCGGTATTATGAGTGTGCCTTTAGTAGCATACATATCTCTCTTTTTCAGTAATCCTAATATTCTCTTAGTAGACATTCAGTTCTTAACGCGATCTTATGGGTTCTATATTGTAGTATTTGGCTTTATTTTCTTTATTTATACTGTAGTTTATCAATTGACACATAGAAAACAATTAATGCGAACTGGCCCATATAGGTACGTTAGACATCCTCAATATTTAGCTTTCATTATCATGACTCTGGGTATGACCTTAGTAGCTTTTCAAACATCTCCTATATTTGATTTTCCACTTTATAATGTTGACGGTCACACAATTATCTTCTTAATCTGGATTGGTGAAATACTAGCTTATATCTTTTTAGGCAAGATCGAAGAACTAGCCTTAAAAGCTAAATATGGAGAAAAATTTTTAGAATATGCAAACGATGTATCCTTTATGATTCCTTTCTTTAAAATTAATAGAATAAACCTCAATAAGAAATAAGTGGGAATATGAAATCTCGTTATTTAAAAATTTCTTTTTTTTTCAAATTAGGTTTGAGTCTTATTTCTCTTGTTTTACTCGTAATTCTATTTAGTTTGTTAATATATTTATTTAGAGAACCAGATCTCTTTCTTGATCTAAGTACCATAAGACTGGCAGTTATCCTCCTTCTAATCCCGACTCTAATTTTCGTTTCAACACTTACTGCTCTCACGGTAAAAGAGTATAGTAATTATTTTATTAGAAGGAGCTATATTAAAGAAGGGAGATCCTATCTGAGTCTGGTGGATATTTTTCAAAACGAATCTCGATTAAAAATATTAACTGAAATCCTCAATAACCCCGGTATTCATCACAACGAATTGCTACGAAGCTGTAATTTGAATAAAGGACAATTACAATGGCACTTAGACACGCTATTAAAGCATAGCATTATCAAAAAAGCGAAATATGGGCAATATACTATATATTTTCCTATCACATCATCGACAGACGCAATTGAATTATTTAAAAATCAATTTATTAAATCAAAAACTACTTTAGAAGTATTGAATACTATTAAAAAATATCCTGGAATTAATTCTGCCGAGATTTCCCGCATTCTGAATCTCTCTCGTAATACCATTAAATATCATATTGATAAGCTACTAGAACAACATTATATACGATTGGAAAAGAAAGGACGGGTTAAAGAATTATATTTATCTTATCCCTAAGAGAGTAATTTTGGAAACCACTGCTTCAATGTAAAGATTTCAAAAATTACAGATAAAATAAAATCACTTTGATAATAGAACAACTTAAATATATCATGCTTGAAAGTATTATTCAATAGATATCTCTAAACCTTAAATTCTCATTCATCATTATGCATAATCGTGGATTACTCTATGGACTAGATAGGTGTTGGAATTTTGTGGCTCTGATTTTAATATCTAGTGTTTCGTTTTTTTAAAGAAAATTACAATAAAAACAGCTATAACTGTGATTAAAAACACTATATTATAACCAGATATCACAGCGTTAGATTCGTGGTCAAGATCTTCACAATTATTATTAAAAATAATGTTCCCGATGCATTCAACCTCATAAATACATTTTTCATAAGCCCACAAAAAATTTCCACAAACTGTATTGTAATCGCTGTGATTTAAATATATCCCATACTCATTATCGTCGGCGGTATTGTTCGTCAAGCTGTTATTGGCGGATTCTACTAGATAAAATCCCATTTCATTATTAGTGGCATTATTGCCTGTCAAGAAATTATTGGTGGAATAATAGTGAATAGAGAATCCCGCAAGCTTATTGGTAGCTGAATTGTCCATCAAGATGTTATTGGCAGAATAACGAAGATAGAAACCTTGATAATTATCATTGGCAGTATTGTCCGTCAAGATGTTATAGTCTGAATACCAAAGTCTAAAATCATAAAAATTATTTATGGCAGTATTACTCTTTAGAATATTATTATTTGAATAATGGAGATCGAAACCTACTTGATTATCAGTGACAGTATTGCCCGTTAAGGTATTATTACTGGAATAATGGAGCGAGAAAGCATAACCATTATTAGTAGCGGTATTATCTGTCAAGATGTTATTAGTAGAGTTTTGGAGGTTAAAACCAGCACCATTAATATTGGCGATAGCAGCGGTATTGCCCGTCAAGATATTATTGTGTGAATATTGGAGGGAGAACCCATTGCCATAATTAGAGGCATTAATGGCGTTATTGTTGATCAAAACATTATTGTCTGAATAATTAAAGTTGAAACCTTCATCATTAACAGTAGCGTTATTTCCCATTAAGATGTTATTAGTGGAGTTTTGGAGGTTGAAACCACAAGTATTATTATATGCAGTATTGTACCTCAACTCCCCCTTTGAAACATTGTAAAAATAAAATCCCTCGTTATCATAGAGCGTACCGTTAGTTACTGTCACATTTTGTATGATGAAATACACATTAGTGTTCTGAATATCAATCCCATTGTAATTCATAACTGTATTATTAATGATATAATTCTCAATAATATATGGATTACCCTCCGTTCCATTTCCAAACCATCCTTCAATCCCCGCTAGAGTCTTAAAGTTATCATTACCGTTAATTAAAATGGGGATGTGAATTGCCGATAACTTCGGACGCTCCGCGAAATAGTCCTTATCAGTTTCCTTTCCCATTTGGTGTGTAACGAGTGTAAAAAATAAATTTGAAGTTAATATTAATGATCCGAAAACCAAGCATAGGGTTATAGAAATTCCCACTAAAAATGATATCTTTTTAGTTATTTTTTTCACTTTTTTTAGATTCCTAAGTATGAGAAGGAAAAAGCTTATATTTAAATTTAATCCCCTTAGAATTTTTCGTTTCGAAGTTTAATGAATCCTCCAATTAGGTGAGTTATTAAGATTAAATAGTTAGTAGTTTTGGATATCTCTGCTTCATTGCTAATTCTTTCTGGATGATTTCATTAAGTAATTCTTCTCTATCCTTACCAGATAGTATTTCCAACTTTCTAATTTTTAATGGATCTACTTTTTCTCTCAATACATTAATCTCCTTCACTGTTGGAGGATTTGTTTCTTGGACATTATCAGGGATAATTAATTCAAACCCGGTTGATTCTTTAACAGCATCGATATCAACGCCAGGATGAATTGATGCTAACCTCATATGCTTGGTTTTTTCATCGAAATCCATATATCCTAAATTAGAGATCATACATTGTGGTCCTGCTCCACCACAAATAGAAGGTTTACCATCAGGGAAGCCAACTCCAGAAATAAAATCTAATTTTTCGGTTGGAACAAATGTTCGTGAATCATGACGAGGTGTATATAGAAAAGATCCTCGGGCGTAGAGCATACTGAAATCGGCAATCCCAGCACAACCCGGTAATCTTATTTTTGGTTTATTATAGTCTCCAATACAAACATTATTCGTGTTTCCATATTGATCTACTTGCGCGGGTCTAAAAAATTCAATGGTAGTAAGTTTATCAGAAGGAAGGGATTCTAAAGTACACTCCCCGGAATTTTGAAAGCGGTAGGCTCTAGCTGTATTCATTTCTAAATAGAGCAAAGAGACTTGGCGAGGTTCGAACACAAAAGTATTCCCCATAATATAATGAAATATAGCGTTTGGTGCGTGTGTCATTTTTGCTAACGTAAATGCCGCCCATACGCAAGGAGTCGCAACTCCAACAATCATAACATCGTCATTTCGAACTTCTCTTGCCATTAAAACAGTTATTATTTCATCAATTGTATAATCTTTTGAATTTAAGCTCATTTTTTGTTTCATTCCCCCTATAATAATATATTCAATATAGTCTGAGCTCCCCCTGCTCTTTCTAAATATTGGCTTTGATTATCTA
>JAGXNZ010000280.1 GCA_019894655.1 Promethearchaeota archaeon
ATGCTACAATAATCCAACTTCTGGGTATTTGTTAATTCCTCGGTATTTAGTAAATATGAGTGGACATTTACAATTCTACCGTAACACTTAGTGAGTTTTCTGTCCAAACAGCTTTCATTTAGTTTAACTATATCTTTTTTCTCTTGAACGGGTAAAAAAGGAACGCTTATATAATCAATATTGTCGAGAATTTTTATGGAATAATTAATCTCAGCTTTACCCGAACTCAATTTGATCACTTTATTCTAAAATCTATATAATTAAACCACGCATTTTTTGAAACTGCTACATTGTTCCTATTTTTGTCGGTAACTTCCATAAATGCATACTAAAATGTCTAATTTAGAGGCTTACTAGACCTATAATCTCAATTTTGAATATACTATTGTTTTACTTATATTAAACTCAGCGTGAACTATATATTAATGGATTAATAGCATCAAACTAAAATTTAAAATAATAGTGGAAGTATTAGTTAAAATTAATATAATAGAACAACTATCAATAGCAACAAATTAGAGATGAGGATATTTCATGGCATTTATATCTGGTTTGAAAGGAGTGTTTAAAAGACCTTTATATGTTTTTATAATTGGTGCTTTTTCTCTTACGTGGATATTAATTTTAGTTAATTCGTATTTTAATAATGTAATTCTTGGATTGGCTGTATTAATTTTTGGTGGAAGCTTATTATACTTCGTAATAATACTCTTTCTAATTTCATTTATAAAACCTATTGACCAGCTAAAAAAATCGGTATTTTTCATTATTTATGTAATTACGATATTCTTAACCTTTGTTTTAAACCGTTTAGTTTTTTTTATAACCTCAGAATTAATCGTCATTATCCCATTAACGATAAACCAGTTCTTTACGGCTTATTTTGCATTCAAAATTTGTATGGATTCCTCGACGAAGGTAGACGATTATCTATATAAAAAGAAGAAAAGTCGTATCTTAACACGACTACTAGAATTTATCTTTTTTTTTATGTTAAACTGGTGGTTTTCGATAATTATATTGAGATTTTTCAGCACTACACCCACTCCATTATTTCTAGTTGTAATCCGTATACTTCAAATTCTATTTTGGGTAAATGTGAGTTTAATAATAATCGTTATTCTTCGCCTAATTGTCACTAAAAAGTTTTCGGCTTACATTTCTCTATTTTTCTTGCTAACTCTATTTTACGCTTTATATATTCTTGTTGATTATCTATACGGTGCTTTCTTCAGCTCTGCATCAGTGGATCCAATTTATGTGTTAATCTCCTTTATCGTTGATTGGTTCTTGTTTATATATATATTAGGAGTAGTTTATTCGAGATCTGGTTATATTCAGACAAAATTGAAGTTCCTTAAGGTCGACACAGTCGCGCTCTTTCTGGTTATAATGAAGATATATGTTCAAGTTTCAAAAATCGTTCCAAAAATTGTTTCAGATGAGATACAAATCCTACAAGCAGGAGGATTGTTTATAATTTTTGTGTTTTTCAATCTAATATTTGGAATCCATTCAATTTTGGCTCATAAACAGAAAAAAGAAAAAAAATCAAAAAAATAAATTAGTACATTTCGGCTTTAGTAAATAATAGTGCGAAACATCCGTAAAATACTCCGTTTATCGCGGCACTTATGCTCGCCATAATCAAAAACGTAACGGCATAAGCTGCAGTAAAACCTAAAGTAATTGGACTAATGAATCCCAACACTCCTAAAGCTGAAGAACTTATTAAACAAGTTATCATCCATCCACCAAAACTTGCTCCTTTACTTCCACCAGTGCGACCCGCTACGATCGAAGCTACAAATGGCGTTACGATAAACCCAATGGTTTGAATCAAAGTAGCATCAAATGTTCCGAGAGAAATCTGCGCATATAATGTGAATATTTCGCTACTGGGCACGTCAATAATAGGTCCGAAGAATATTACCAATATTATTAATGGATTGCTAGTAATATCGCTAAATAGTGTATTTAATTCCATACTAATAGTATAGGAGATTATTATAAATAAGAAGTTCAAGCCAACGTACGCAAGCAAGCTAAATCCGAGAGCTTTTCCAAGTCCCAACTTAATCAACCTTTTTATGAATTTATGTTTACAATTTAATTAATTAATACTATGTATAAAATAGAAAATAAAAGCTATATAAATTTATTTAACTTAAAAATTAAATATCATATTTTACTAAATCTAATAAAAAACAAACCAAATTAATAATTTCAACTAAAATGTACTATTCTTTTTTATTTTACCATCTAAATTTAAATATTTTAAATCTCTGTTTGTAATGATATGGGAATGAAGAATCAAAAAAAGTTTATTATTGGCAAATTGAAGCACAAGTTCCTACAGAAAATGCTAAATGAATTTGTGTCTACCACTCATTTAAAAGATGATAGAGTTGTAGTAGGCTCGAATATCGGAGAAGACGCAGCCGTAATAGACATGGGCGATAAATATCTAGTCGCTAAAACAGATCCTGTAACATTTGTGACTGATGAAATTGGATATTACGCCGTTCATGTAAATGTGAACGATGTAGTTTGCACGGGGGCTACTCCGAAATGGTTCCAATCAACTATTCTATTACCCGCTAAACAAACTGATAAGGATTTAATCGAAACAATCTTTAAGAATATCCACGATACTTGTAAATCTTTAGGAATAACCGTGGTTGGAGGTCACACCGAAATTACAGCTGGTCTTGATAGACCTATAGTGATTGGGTCTTTACTTGGTGAAGTTGACAAAGAAAAGCTAGTATTATCTTCTGGGGCTAAAGAAGATGATTTGATAATCTTAACGAAGGGGATTTTTATCGAGGGTACCTGCATTATAGCTCAAGAAAAAGAGGTTTTCTTAAAAGAAAAAGGATATAGTAATCAATTTATTGAGAAATGTAAAAATTACCTTTATGATCCCGGTATTAGCATTTTTAAAGAAGCCGTTGTATCTAACGACAATTTTACAGTAACATCAATGCACGACTTAACCGAAGGAGGGTTATTCTGTGGTATCGCTGAAACTGCGATTGCATCCAAACTAGGGGTATTAATTAATAAAGACAAAATTAATGTCTTACCAGAGCCAAGCGAATTGAGTAAAATTTTTAATATTGACCCTTATAGCACAATATCTTCGGGATCTCTATTAATTTCAATTAATCCCGAATTCTCGGGAGATTTAATTAATTTGTTAGCTAAGAATGGGGTTGCATCAGAAACAATCGGAAAATTCACAAAAGATAAAGGTAAATATCTCATACAAGATGGGAATAATAGAGAAGAGGCTATGATTTACACTGAAGTAGACGAAATCACTAAAATATTTTAATTTCTTACTTCCTAAAAAACATATAATTCTGAGGTTTTTTTCGTAATTATTTATATACTAAGATTTTTATTTCAGAATTTTTGTATTATATATACGGGTATTTTATGTTTTTATAATAAGGGATGGAAGGAATTTATTTGTCAATCTTAACAATCTAAAATTTGATTTATTGTGGTTAATAAAGAATTACGAGCTATACTTAAATCCATTGGAGAGCATGCTAAAGGAAGAAGCTTAACCCTTAAATTGAATTCTCATATTTTTTTTGATGTATTAGAAGCTAAGAAGAACATTTTCGATAAATTTAAAGAAAGTATTAATAGAGATTGGAAGGAATTTAAACTAAAAAACCAGACTCGTGTTATTAAAAAAACCTATAGTTCCTTCTTTTTTCAATATTTCGACGAACTTCTTACATTTTATTTACAAAATTTCTGGGGTTACGATACAAATTCTTTAAAGTTAA
>JAGXNZ010000281.1 GCA_019894655.1 Promethearchaeota archaeon
TAAAGAAAAGTTTTTCAGTTGGAACAAAGGTTCTAGTATCATGGCGCGGGGTGTAAAGAAATGAACCACGTGAATAAAATCCGCTAAAGTCTGCTATCCCCGCACAGCCAGGTAATCTAATTTTTGGATTTTTCCAATCTCCTATGCAGATATTATTCGTATTTCCAAATTGATCAACTTGAGCGGGTCGAAAGAATTCGATTGTGGTCAGTTTGTCTGAAGGAAGCGATTCTAATGTGCATTCACAGCTATTTTGAAATCTGTAAGCTCTTGCTGTATTCATTTCAAGATATAGGAGAGAGACTTGTCGAGGTTCAATTACAAAAGTGTTACCCATAATATAATGATATATTGCGTCTGGAGCGTTAGTTACTTTAGCTAGGGTGAATGCTGCCCAGACCATTGGTGTGGCAACACCTACAATCATGACATCATCATTTTTGACTTCTCGTGACATTAAGACGGTCATTAATTCATCCATAGTATAATCTTTTGCTATTTCTATCATTTACATCCTCTTTATATTTTAAATTAATATTAATCTTTTCCTATCCATTCTTTTAATGCTGCTTTTACTGAACGTCGCATTTCTATAGAATAATCGGCAGCTAGCTTTTTGAAGTACGCTAGTTGAGCTAAACTCTCTCCATCTTTTAATTGTGTCATCCTGGGATCATTTTTAAGCATATCGCTAAAATCCTCTGGATTTAATCTCTCATATTGATTTACAAAATGAATATATTTTTGTGGAAATCGAGTTGTCAAAGGAATCTTTTTTCTATCTCCTTTAGGATAACCAAAACAAATTAACGTAATGGGAAAAACCCATCTTGGAAGATTAAACAATTCCCGATGAAGCTCATAATTTTCCATTATGTCTCCGATATAACAAGATCCAATCCCTAATACTTCTGCTCCAATGACCGCATTTTGCGCAGCGATTAAAGTATCACAACAAGCTAATAACAGATCGGATTCTTGTGGCGTTTGAAATTCAATGTTTTCTTTTTCACACTGATCATCTATATTGGAAATTTTAAAGTAATCCCACCATCGTTGCATGTCTGCTAGGAAAAGGAGCACTAAGGGAGCTTTTGCGATATGTGGTTGGTTATCACAAGTTTTAACCAGCTTTTCTTTCATTTCTTGGTCTTTCACTTGAATAATGGAGTAAAACATCATATTTCCAGCAGTGGGCGCTCTCATGGCACTATGAATGATAGTATTAATCTCCTCTTCAGTCAGTTTTCTTGAAGAATATGCTCGTATTGATCGCCTTTCATTTAATATTCTCAATATTGCATTTTTGGTCATTCTATTTACCTCTTTTTTTTTATTTTATAATAGAGTATTTAATATTTCTAAAGCAGTATGAGAAAACCATTTTATATCCTTAAAATTGTTTAGATACAAATTTAAACTAACAAATGAATCTAAAATTTTAAAGTTGTTTTATTAATTCTAAGGGAGATTTTCCCCGTAATATGAGATTAAAAATTTCCGAATTGAAACTGAAAAGGGATCATAAAGCTTATTAATTTACGCTACTTTGAGGTTGATAACACAATATCCAACCACATGATGAATTTATATGAAGATTAGAAAATATATTTGGATTCTATATCTCATTGGAGGTCTAATTGTATTAATTTCAATTTTCACTCCAACTAGTGATAATGATGATACTCAAACTCTCTATTTCGTTTGGATGACTCAATTTTCAAGATTTTAAAACCCATTCAAGATAAACTGAATCAGGTTGATAGATCTAGACGACCGAGTAGAATTGAGTTTATTTGGGAATAAATATTCAATATTCCACTCAGAAAATTCTTTTTAATGAAATTCCTATTGGTCTCTTTTTGTTAAAAATAAGAAGAATAAAAAATTTAAAACTAATAATATATTAGAGATCATAGCATCTTTTTTTTGACGTCTAATTGTAATTAAATATACGTTATTTTAATATGGACAATGACTGTAATAAATGAAATTAAAAAAGTTGATTGGCATTCCTTAGAGATAAGCGAGGTTTTTAAAGATCTAAATACAACACCCCGGGGTTTAAGCATTAAGGAAGTTGAGAATCGATTAATTTCTCATGGATTTAATGAATTAAAAGGGTCTAAAAAAATTTCACCGTTGAAGGTATTTCTTAATCAATTTAAGAGCATTCTTATTTTAATTTTGATTGTGGCAACAATAATATCTTTTGTTACGGGTCATGAAATAGATGCTATTGTGATTCTCATTTTAGTTTTTGTATCTACAGTTATTGGTTTCGTCCAAGAATATCGGGCTGAAAAAGCTCTGGAAGCCTTGAAGAAGATGCTAAGTCCCATTGCTGTGGTTATGAGAGATGGTAAGGAACTTGAAATACTTGTTAGAGAAATCGTACCCGGGGATATCATTGTTTTAAAAGAAGGAGATAAAGTACCGGCTGATAGTAGATTAATTGAAGTAAATAACCTTCAGACAAACGAGGCATCGCTAACTGGAGAATCGTTGCCTATAAGAAAGGTCACGATGAAACTCGCTAAATTTATAGCTCTACTTGAAAGAAAAAACATGGTTTTTTCTGGTACTGTGGTTAACTCCGGTAAGGGAAAAGCGGTTGTTATAGCAACTGGGATGAATACTGAATTTGGAAAGATTGCAGAACGGGTATTGACATTAGAAAAAACGCAAACTCCATTAGAATTAAGAACTAAAGAATTAGGAAAATGGATGGGAATCATTGCTTTAAGTATTAGTGCGGCAGTTTTTATATTTGGGTTGATAAGAGGTTTTCCATTTCTTACTATTTTATTGTTTAGTATTGCTTTGTCCGTAGCTGCAGTTCCAGAGGCGTTACCTGCTGTAGTTACTGGAAGTTTAGCTATTGGAATGCGTAAAATGGCAAAAGAAAATGCACTAGTTAGAAGAATGTCTGCTGTTGAAACTTTGGGTTCTACTACCGTTATATGTTCGGATAAAACTGGTACTTTAACCAAAGGAGAAATGACTGTAAGAAAATTGTACTTTTCAGATATGGAAATTGAAATCAGTGGTGTCGGTTATGAACCCAAAGGTTCTTTCCAACTTGAGGGGAATATGGATTTAATCAAGAATAAAAATTTCGAATTATTTATGAATGGTGCTGTTCTTTGTAATGATGCAGAATTAATCAATGAAGGAAATGTATGGCGGATAAGGGGAGATCCTACAGAAGGGGCTTTAATTGTGGTCGCAACGAAATTAGGATTCTCTCAAGAAAATTTAAGGGAATTATTTTCACGTGTTGCTGAGATACCTTTTAGTTCCGAAAGAAAACGTATGACTACTAGCCATTCTTCAGGATCACAAACTCAAGTAATTTTTATGAAAGGTGCTCCGGAAATCGTGCTACAAAGGTGTAGCTTTATCGCAGAATTAGATTATATAGAAAAATTAACGAAAGAAAAAGTAGATAGCATAATCAGCGCTAATGAGAAGATGACTAACCAAGCTCTTCGTGTATTAGCACTTGCAAGTAAAAAAATCGAAAGCAGTGAGATTCAAAATGATGAAAATGATGAAAAATTATTAGAAAATGACTTAATTTTCTTAGGTTTGGTTGGTATGATCGATCCTCCAAGGAGTGAAGTCATTCAAGCAGTCGAAATTTGTAAACAAGTAGAAATAAAGACGGTTATGATAACTGGTGATCATAAATCAACAGCTCTAGCAATAGCCAAGGAAATTGGAATTTATCACGAAGGTGATCTCGTATTGACGGGGGAAGATTTAGAAAAGATAAGTGATGAACAACTAGAAACAGATGTGGAGAAAATAAGCGTGTATGCTCGTGTTTCTCCATTACATAAGTTAAAAATTGTAAAAGCTTGGAAATCTAAGGGTCACGTTGTGGCAATGACGGGAGACGGAGTTAACGATGCTCCAGCACTTAAACAAGCTAGTATCGGAATTGCTATGGGAATAACAGGCACGGAAGTAACAAAGGAGACTGCTGATTTAGTGCTAACTGATGATAATTTTGCTACTATTGTTAATGCCATCGAAACAGGTCGATGGATTTATGATAATATAAAGAAATTTCTTACGTATCTTCTTCAAGCGAACCTCGTGGAAATAATAATTCTTTCTACTACAATCTTATTAGGATTTCCTTTACCTTTGATTGCAATACAGATTCTATTCGTTAACCTAGCAACAGATGGTCTACCCGCTTTAGCTCTCGGGTTGAGTCCTCCCGATCCTGATATCATGAAACGACCCCCTCGACCTCCCAGAGAAACGATTTTTACAAAAGATATTAAATCTTTTCTATTGCGGGCATTGATCTTTGAAGTACCTTTATTACTATGGATATTCATAGGCTCTCTTGGTGAAGGAACAATCGTCGCTCGAACCCGACTCTTCTTAGTATTCATATTCTTCGAATTAGTAGTAGCTTTAAGTTGTCGTTCTTTAAAATATAATATCCTAAAGGTTAAACCGCACCGCACTCTCTTACTCGTGGTATTAGGTGAAGTCATATTTACTGTGATTTTATTTAGTATCCCTGCCGTTCGAGAAGCATTTGGAATAGGTGGAATAGGATTAATTGAAATATTATTGGTTATCTTCATGAGTTTCGTAGTTCTGATAAGTATTGAATTAACCAAGCGACTATTAAATATTCTAATAGAAAGGAAATTAAAAAAGTAAATTGATAATAACTTTCTGATGTATAAAAATTTCGGAAATTTATTTTGGAGTAATAACTTTTTTTTTAAAAAATCTCATCCAAGAGTTCTTGTCGATTATCTCCAGATAGGATCTCTAACTTTCTGCTATCAAAGAGATCTACTTAATCTCTCAATACAAGAATCTCTTTCACTGGTAGAGGATTTGTCCATTGAATTTTCAAGAAAAATTAATTACTTAAACCTAAGAATAGCGAATTTAAAATCATTAGATTAGTTCATTACATTACAACATTATATTTAAAATCATTTTCGATCCCCCAGCAATGTCTAAGTATTCAGCATGAGATTTTGCGTAAATGAATTTCTTTTTATATTCTTCAAAATCCATGTTTAAATATGCTTGGATGTGAGAGGCATCAAATGTGTATTTATCATAACAAGATGTCGGATGGGCGCCAAAAGGTAACTTAACCACAGCGGTCGTGGTTTGTTGGGGTAATTGAGCTTTACCA
>JAGXNZ010000025.1 GCA_019894655.1 Promethearchaeota archaeon
CGTTATCTTTCCATCCTTCTGTTGTTAACGATTCTCCAGGGTATACAACATTACTAAATCGTACTTTAAACTCTTTAAACCGTGAGACATCACCGTCACATAAACTATATAAGATCGCTCTTGCTGCGAAACCATAACTGCATAAACCGTGTAAAATTGGTTTTTCTTGACCTCCAAAACGAGCAGCTTCAAGATCAATGTGAAGAGGATTTAAGTCTCCGCTAAGGCGATATAAAGCAGCTTGGTTCTCAGTAGTTTTATATGTAACGCTAAAATCTGGCGGAATGTCCTCTGGTGGTTTTAGTGGTTCTGTCTTAGGACCTCGTTCGCCGCCAAATCCTCCTCCTCCTAAATAAAAGAACGAGGTTTCGATTTCAAATATAGGAGTTCTATCTTTTGAAAGCCCAGTAGTTGTAACATTTATCACTGCTGCTTTACCCTTATCAAATATGTTTGTTACCTCACTAAAACAAATTATCTTTCCTTGTGGTGGAAAAAGTTTATGTATTCTTACTAATTCTTCTCCGTGGATCAATCTAGGAAAACTAATTTTACCTAATTTAGGGAATGCTACACGTCTTGGAATTGTTGCAAAACTAGGAAATACCTTTAATCCTCCTGAAACTCCCTCGTAAATAAATTGAAGTTCAGAAATTTGAGCCCCTATCCCTAATGCATAAAGAATTACATCTTTACTATTATACTCGAAAATTTTCTCTGGATTTTTTTTTCCAACTACACTTAAATCTAATCCCGACATTGTATATCATTTGTATTATTTATTTCAAAACTTTAAAGTTTTTCTTGATCTACGATAATTGTAATTAAATTCTTACCAAAACATCGTGAGCATTCATAAATTCTTTCAAATCTTGGATTCTCAAAACGTTAAAATGAAATAACGAAGCGGCTAATACAGCTTCAGCTCCGTTATTGATTGCCTCTATAAAGTGCTTTTTATTTCCAGCGCCCCCTGATGCGATCACAGGTACAGACACTATATCAGTAATAGCTCGAATTAATTCAAGATCATATCCCGAATTAGTACCATCTCTATCCATGCTTGTAACTAATAGTTCTCCTGCCCCCTTATCTACAACAGTTTTTACCCATTCTAATACATCGAGTCCAGTAGGTTTTGTACCGCTGTGTGAATATACCTCCCATGATTCACCTTTTCTCTTAGCATCAATAGCAACAACAATGCATTGAGATCCAAATTTTATCGCTCCTTTAGTAATCAAGTCTGGATCACTTATAGCTGCTGAATTTATACTTACTTTTTCTGCTCCTGCCTTGATAATTACGGTCATATCCTCGATTGTTTTAATTCCGCCCCCTACCGTTAATGGGATGAAGACCTCTTCTGCTACAGATCGAATCGTATTAAGCATGCTTTTTCGTCCTTCTAGGGTTGCCGAAATGTCTAGGAAAACTAATTCGTCAGCACCGTTTTCGTTATAATAGCGAGCTAAATCAACTGGATCTCCACTATCTCGTAAATTCTTGAATTTAACTCCTTTAACAACTCTTCCATTTTTTACATCCAGACAAGGGACAATCCGTTTTACTAGTCGGGAATTATGAAGATTATCAAGAAAAGAGCCTAAAACTCTGAGTGGAACATTTCCATTATATAACGCTTTTCCTACTATAACTCCATCAGCGTACTCTAGAGCATTTTTTATATCATTTATGCTTGAAATTCCACCTGAGGCAATAATTCTTGTATTTAGTTTTTTTTTTTTCTGTAATTCTAAATACAGATTTGTATTTAAACCAGTTGAAGTACCATCTTTCATTATATCCGTGACAATAAAATCATGGATTCCTAAATTCTCCAGTTTAGAAAAAATGTTAAAAATATCTAAATTCGTATCAAACTGCCATCCCTTAGTACGGATCGTATTATTCGAGGAATCTAATGCGATCGCAATCCTGCTTCTATATGGTTTAGATAAAACCTTTAAGAGTTTGCTATCATCGAAAATAATTGTTCCTAAGATTATTCGGTCAACACCCCTATCTATTAATTCCTCTATCGTTTCAATACTCCGTATTCCCCCTCCAATCTGGATTTTGATCCCTGTATGTTTTGAGAGGTTAATAAGATCCAAAATAACGGGATAACTAAGATTTTTCTGAAAGTTTCCTGTTAAAGCTCCATCTAAATTAATAACATGAATCCACAACGCACCAACTTCAATAAATTGCTTTAAGATGGCTATAGGGTCGTTAGAATATGTAATTTGTCTAGAAAAGTCACCCTGAGTAAGTCTAACTACTTTTCCTCCTCTTATGTCCATTGCAGGAATTACAGTTTTTATGTTTAATTCACCCCTTTTTCTAAAGAATCAACCCAATATTTCAGTATGATTTCTCCAATTGTTTTACTCTTTTCTGGATGAAATTGAATTGCCAATATCGTTCCATGCTTAAAAATAACTCCAAATCTTATTCCATGTAATGTAAAAGCAATTATATTACTCGCTTCTACGGGATCACAATAATATGTGTGGTTAAAATATGCAAAACCTGTGAAGTATGGCTCTTCAATGGCAATTACTCGATTCCATCCCGTATGAGGAACACGAATAGACTTAGTGGGCGTTAACTTCTTCACTTTTCCGGAAAAAATGCCTAATCCCTCAACACCGGGACTTTCTTCCGAATTTTCGAATAATAATTGTAATCCTAAACATATTCCCAAGGTTGGTTTTGTTGGTATAATTTGTTTTAATAGTGTAAAGAGCCCTTTTCGCTTAAGATCTTCGACAGCATCTCCAAAAGCTCCCACACCTGGTAGAACAATACCGGTTGCTTTTTCTATCTCGCTTCTTTCATTAGATATTATTACATCCGAATAATATCGATTCAACGATCGTTGAACAGATCTTAAATTTCCTATCCCATAATCAATTATTGTGATCATATGAAACTCCTTGAATACTTAAAACATGGATGTTATTTCATAATGTTCCCTTAGTAGATGGGATACTGCCTTTTCTTTTAGGATCTAACCGAGAAGCTTTATCCAGTGAAGACCCAAGAGCCTTAAAAACCGCCTCTGCCATGTGGTGATCATCTTTTCCAGAAAGCACTTTCACATGTAGCGTTATACTAGCATGGATCGCAAATGTTTGTAAAAAATGTTCAATCAATGTAAGAGGTATCAATTCATCTTGATTCTTTCCAAAATATTTACCCGTCCAGGGGATATCAATAATTGAATAAGGGCGATTAGAAAAATCAACCACCACTAATGCTAAGGCTTCATCCATAGGAACATAAGAGTATCCAATGCGGCTAATTCCTAATTTATCTCCGATTGCTTGTTTAAAAGCTTTTCCTAACACTATCCCTACATCTTCTATGGTATGATGAGTATCGACATGCAGATCCCCTTTAGCTTTCACGTGAATGTCAAAAATCCCATGAATTGCGATGTGATTTAACATATGATCGAAAAATCCGATACCCGTATTTACATTCGCGTTTCCAGAGCCATCTAAGTTAAGCGAAACATTAATAGTAGATTCATTTGTTTTTCTTTCTTGTTCTGATTGACGATTCATTTTAATTTCCTCCTTTTAAAAATAATTTGATTTCTTCAATAACTTTTACCATATTTTTTTGGAGACTGATACTTATTCTTAGATTGTTAATCATGTCTGATGAGGAATAATACCGCACAAGAATGCCTTTTGAATAAAGAAATTTGTAAAGATTTTTTGGAATCTCTCCAGATTCGAATGTGAGTAGCACATAGCAGGCCTCACTAGGGTGGATCCAAAAGTTTTTGAATTGATTTTGAAGTACTTTAAGCTGACTGATAAACCAATCTCTTATTTTTTTCGTTTCAGTTATTCTTGGATCAACTAGTGGGCTAGATAATGCAGATAATGCTGCTTTCTGCCCAGCAATATTAACATTATATGGTTGTTTAATTGATACTAAGACGTTTCGGATATCTTTTGGCATAATACCGTATCCAACTCGTAACCCCCCTAAACCATAAGCTTTGCTAAAAGTCCTAAGAACAACAAGATTTTCGTATTGAGGAACTAATTTAGCTAGGCTTTGATAATTTGCGAATTCAATGTAAGCCTCATCAA
>JAGXNZ010000026.1 GCA_019894655.1 Promethearchaeota archaeon
AATGGGCGTTATTAAAAAATATGGAGTCCATATTTTAGTTTTTAATAATTGGTAATGAAAAGAAAAAAGTACTTCCTTTATTTCTCCCTTCTGATTCAGCCCAAATTTTACCATCGTGAAGCGTTATTAACTCTTTTGAGATATACAATCCTAATCCTGTACCCTCGATTCCTACATCCCAACCTTGTCCGTACCTTTCTATTTTACCAAATTGCGTAAATAGTTGTGTAATTTCTTTTTGAGTTAATCCAATACCTGTATCTTTTATCGAAATTATGTAGTAACTGTCTTCTTTGTTAGATTCGATTGTGATTTGGCCGCCCACAGGAGTGTATTTTATGGCATTTATTAATAAATTCGTAATTACTTCGTATATTTTTTCTTTATCGAATTCCGTAAGTAGATTGCCCTGAACCTTAACATCAATAACTTGTTCTCGTAAATCAGCAACTCCTTGCAACTGTTTAACACAAATATTAACTAGAAAGGTAAGATTATCTTTTACCTTATGCAATTTCATTAAACCCTGGTCTAATTGCGAAGTTTCCACAAGAGAGTTAATATAATCCTCAAGCCGTTTGCTTCCGCTCTTAATTTCTTCTAGAATTGAAATAACATCGTCATCTAATTTTTCTGAGTGCAGTTTTAACAATAAATCAGTAAATCCTTTGATGGAAATTAATGGTGTTTTTAATTCATGAGATGTTCTTGAGAAAAGATCACTTTTTAGCTTATTAATTTCGCTTAGCATCCTATTTTGTTCTTCTAAATGCTGTTGGGAGCGCCATCTTCTCTGTTCAATTTCCAAAGCGTCGCAAATTAAGAAGAGAACTAACTTATTTTGGTTAGAAATAGTAGGATTTTTGGTAAACAAGACAACCAACAAATCATTTAAATCATTCCCAGACATTATTAATTTTCCATAACAAGCTTTCATTTTTTGGTCCTTAATGAAGTGATCTACTTTGGCATATTCTGAGCTGTCGATGTCATAAAATTCCTGAGTGAAATCATGGTTCTCTATAAAAATTTGGCTTACAAATAAATTTTTTTTAAACTCTTCTGAGTTGTATAGTTTAACATCCCCTTTATGAGACATTACTCGGTATTGCTCTTTTTCTTCATGAATACTTCTGTTGATATACAGAACAACTTCACCATCAAGTAATTTAAGGCAAGTTTTTAGTAATAATTCAATGTTCTGTTGAGTATCCGTGGTGTAATTTAAAAAGTTTATGTTCAATTCGTAAATTAATTCTTCGTAGATCTTTTTTTCGGTTACATCCTCCAACCACAACCGGAAACTTATTAAATTGCCTTTTTCGTTGTATTGGTTTAATCTTTTACCCTGTAACCATTTTATTTTTCCTTCATTGGTAATAATTCTAAACTCTATTTCTTTTCCTTCTTCAGAATTTAATAATCTTTGCAGATCGTCGGGATGAATGATTTCATCCATTAACTTTTTATTAACAATCTTGATATCTTGATAACCAATGAATTCTAACAATTTAGGGTTAAGATAAGAGATGCTATTATTTTCTAATTCAATTTCTAAAACTCCAATCGTCGATGTCTCTAACAAATCCCTAAGTTTTTCTTCTGAATCCTTAATTTTTTGCTCAGTCAAAACTTTTTCTGTTATATCTTCTACAGTAAAAATTATATTCTCTATATTCCCGTTGCTCCCAATAAGAGGAGTACCATTAATTGTTAGTAGGATGTTTTCGTCCTTAGCTAAGTTAAAGGTTGCGTGATAATCAAATAATGGCTTTTTCGTTTGCATAATAATTTGAAAAGGAAGTTCATGTTTTGGTATGGGATTGCCTTCGGGGTTTATAAGTTTGAACTTTGATGCTATAAAGGATTTTTTTAATAGTTCTTCTTTGGGAAAATGTAAAACTTTCTCAGCTTGTGAATTTACATAGATAATTCGTCCATCTGTATCTATAGATAAAATCCCGGCGGGATTAGTTTCCATGATCCGTTCCAGTCTTTCATGTTGCATGCGCAAATTCTCTTCAGCGTTCTTTCTTTCGGTGATATCTTCAAATGTTATTAGAAGTCCTGCCACTTTACCATCAGAATTTAGTAAGGGAATCCTATTTACATCAATCCAAATGATTTCTCCATTTCTAAGAGTCCAAGTTTCAACACTATGAAAAACTGCTTCATTTGATTCGACAACTCTAATTTCTTGTTTCCGATTATAATCTATTTGCTTTTTGTCCCAGAGCAATTCTTCGTCCTTTTTATCAATTATATTCTCAGAATGTTCAATTTCAATTAAATTTGCATAGTTATCATTACACCCTAAGTAACTTAGGTCAATATCTTTCCAGATGATATATTGTGGAATATTCTCCATAACCATTTGGAGCATTTCATACGAACTTTGGAGGGCTTCTTCGTATTTCTTAGGATTGAATAATTTCCAAAATCGTATTTCAGGGATGGTTTCAGTTATTTTTTTAAACCGATCTTCTGTATCTTTCAGGTTTACTTCGATTTTTTTTTGTTTTGAGATATCTTTTAGAATTACTATAATCTTCTTATTCTTATTCTCATCTGTAAATTTTTTTGCTTTAATTTCTGCCCAAATAATTTCCTCTTTCTTTGACAACAACTTTATTTCTTGGAAATGACCGAAAGTTTCAACACCTTTTTTTAAAAATTTAGCGATATTTTTGACGCTATCAGCAAAAAAAATTGTTAAAAAAGGCTTACTTATGAGGTCATTTTCAGAATACCCAAGCTTATCTAGTAAAGGACATTTATTTATGAGTTCTATATTGAAATCTTTTTCTTGATTAATGACTACAACCAGATCGTTAACAATTTCCATAAAAATTTGAAATTGAGTTTTGGTGTTATCTTGTTTGTTGTCGTCAGAAATCATTTTTTTACATCCTCGTCAAAACTAAATTTTTTTTATATATCTAACCTTCGTGTGTCTCCTAATTAACCAAGTAAAGCTACTTTTATTTATATATATAGTATAATTTTCGAACTATATCAGTATTGGGATATTGTTTAAGATCACATATAGAATCTTATATCTTAATAGCACTAAAAATTTATTCTTACAAAAATTATTAGATAATAACAGATTATCAAAATTTATAACAATCGGTAATTTTCCAAAAAAGTATAGGAGTATGTTAAGCATCTATGGATGATTTTTTAAGTTGTTTGTCATGTGGTAAGAGGTTAGGTTCAAAATCTAAGAATAACCATGGGCAATGCACAGAATGCCTTTTGAGATTAGAATTTAAGACAGAAGATATAAATTATGAATTCATACAAAAATATTTGCAAGGAATTTTAGATTTCTTCATATCTGACGTAAACGCAGCATTTAATAAAGATCCCGCTGCACGTACTTTGATCGAAGTGTTAACGAGTTATCCCGGTATAAAAGCTGTATTGCTGTATCGTATCGCTCACTTTTTTTGGAAATTAAATGTTCCGTATATTCCAAGATATATTTCGGATATTGCTAGAGAGTTAACTGGAATTGAAATTCATCCTGGTGCCGAAATTGGTTCCGAATTTTTTATAGATCACGGAGCGGGAGTTGTAATAGGCGAAACTGCTGAAATTGGGAATAACGTAACATTTTACTCTGGAGTAGTCTTAGGAGGTACTAATTTAGAACAAACCAAGAGACATCCAACATTACATGATAATGTAGTTGTTGGTTCTGGTGCAAAAATCTTAGGACCCATAACTATCGGTGATAATGTTAGAGTAGGCGCTAACTCTGTAGTTATTAATGATGTTCCCCCAAACTGTGTTGTTGTTGGTGTACCTGCGAAAATCGTTTCTAAGAAGGGAGAAAAGATAGAAAAAATAGATTTACGTCATGGGGATCTCCCAGATCCGATTTCGATTGCCATATCGCATTTAGATAAGAGAATTAAAGAATTAGAAGAACATTTCCCAGGAACAAGAAAACCTAAAAATGATGATATCGAAATTTTTTACGGGGAATATGGAAATGGAATTTAAAATGAATGTATATCTTAAAAATTTATAACTTAGAGGTAATGAAATGAAATATTTTTATAATAATATCATAGAAACAATAGGGAAAACTCCCCTAGTTAAATTAAATCGTATTACTGAAAATATTAGACCAAATATTTTTGCGAAATTAGAATCATTTAATCCTAGTGGTAGCGTTAAAGATAGAATTGCTATGAATATGATTCTTAAAGCAGAAGAAGAAGGTATTATCGATAAAGATACGATTATAGTTGAGCCAACCTCAGGAAACACTGGAATTGGCTTAGCAATGGTTTGTGCTGCTAAAGGGTATAATTTAATTTTAACGATGCCAGAGAGTGTTTCAGTTGAAAGAATGCAGATTCTTCAAGCTTATGGAGCTAAGGTTATTCTTACTCCAAAAGAAGGAGGTATGAAAGGATCCATTGCAAGAGCAGAAGAAATATCTAAAGAGAAAGGGAAAGTGTTCATTCCTCAGCAGTTTAAAAACTTAGCGAATCCAGAAATACACCGTAGAACTACGGCTAAAGAGATTTTTAACGACTTAGAAGGTCATGTGGATGGTTTTGTTGCGGGAATAGGAACAGGTGGAACTATAACAGGAGTTGGTGAAGTTTTAAAAGATAGAATAGGAGCAAGAATGAAAATTTACGCAGTAGAACCCAAGGAATCTGCGCTGTTATCTGGTGGTCAACCAGGGTCACATAAAATTCAAGGTATAGGTGCGGGATTTATACCAGAAGTGCTGAACACCGAAATATACGATAAAATTATTACTGTAGCCTATGATGATGCCGTCATAACAGCAAGAAAATTAGCTAAATTAGAAGGAATTTTTGTTGGAATTTCTGCGGGAGCTTGTGCGTGGGCTACCATTTATGAAGCCTCAAAAGATTTCGAAGAAGGAGAAAATCTTGTAGCTTTACTACCCGATGGTGGAGAAAAATATCTCTCAACTGATTTATTTCGTTTTTAAGTTGGAAAAACTAAGAGAAGCATTAACCATCAAGAAAATTTATTCGATTTTTATTGGATTTATTAACATTATCTCATAAATTTTCTTCCAATATTCTTCAATGTTCCAATTTTTTTTTTTTTTAATCTTTTCAGATAAATTAATAAAAATCTCTTTTATTGCTAATGTGTGAAAATAATTAATTGACGGTGCGATAACAGCAATCATATATTGTTTTTCTCCAAATCTTTCTTTTTTGTCAGGATAAGAA
>JAGXNZ010000282.1 GCA_019894655.1 Promethearchaeota archaeon
CTGGAATTGTACCCACCGATCAAGATGTCTTGGCAAAAAATTACTTTTTCACAAAAGAATTAGAAGAAGGAGATTTTGTAATGATTACTAATGTTGGGGCATATTGTTTAACCTTTTCAAATCGATTCCCTTATCTCCTCCCAGAAATATCTCTAATAGAAGATGGAAAAATTACTCAAATTTTCAATCCACTCGTACATCACGATTTTTCTCTAAAGTAAAACCTTACTATGTATTTTGTAGGTAATATGTGAATATTAAAGTTGTGAGCAAGTCTAAACAGAGCGGTGGAAGCTGCTACAATAAAATAAAAATTATTAAATTCTGCAAAAACAGATAATATTCAATAATAGTTTTTTTAGCTATTCAAAGAAGTAATTTTTAGAGCTTGATATAAGTGGTAAAGATATCTAAGTTAGGAGAAGATTTTTTACTATTAGCGCTCCGGATTGGTAAACATATTAAGGGATATGTTGATTTTTATATTGGTCCTGAAAATCTTAAACAATTAGTTGAGAATGAATCTCTTACCTCCCCAAACAAATTATTAAACGATTCTAACGCTTTAATAAAACAGTTAAGAACTCAAGGTTATAGTAAAGAACGCGAACGGTATATTGAAAAGTTATTGGTAGCTATGAAAACCTCGATAGAGATATTAAAAGGATCACCAATTTCTATTAAGGAACAAATTTCAAGGTTATACGATGTTTCTTTACAACCCGTTAACGAATCTAAGTTATACGACTTAAAAGAAGAGATTAACAAGGCATACATGGGATCAGGAAGTCTAGAGGCGCGATTGAAAGAAATAAGAGTCCAGCGTAAGGTTGCTGAATCTGATGTTTTTGATTTATTCAAAAGGGCGCTAGAAATTGTAAAAAATCGAACTAACGAATTACTTACAAATTTCTTACCTAAAAATGAAACGATTATAATAGATTTAGTAGAAAAAAAAGAAAATGAAATAAAATGGTCTTATTACAACTGGTATCTAGGAAATTACTCTTCCAGAATTGAGGTTAACCCTAGTTACGATATTTTTTGGAGTTCATTTTTATCCGCTGCTGCTCACGAAGGATATCCTGGACACCATACGGAATTTGTTGTCAAGGAACAATGCCTTTTTCGTGAATTGTTTCAATTCGAACATTCAATACTGCTTATGAATTCACCCAAATTAATAATTAGTGAAGGTATCGCAAATTTAGCTATCAACATGCTTTATTCTTATCGTGATCAGGCAGAAATTAGTGTTAGAGAGTTTTGTCGAAAAAAAACAGATGAAGATTCTTTAGATAATATAACCAATCAATACAGTGTAAGAAATAAAATGAATTTATTTGTACATAACTTAGCATATCACGCGCTAATTGACGAATGGAGCAACGAGCAATTAGTTCGATATGCGACTAGCTTTGAAATCCTCAGCAAAGAAAATGTAGATAATCAAATAAAGCTTTTAAATAATCCTGTACATGCTACGACTGATTTTTCGTACTCAATAGGAAGCAATCTAATCGTAGATAAATACGGAGAATTTCCCTCGATGGATAATTTTTTTGACCTTCTTACCAAACCAGTTCTTCCTTCTGATTTAATATAGGGTGATTTTTCCTTCTTTTTTTAGGACTTTAAATAAATTTTTTGAATTAATATATTGATTCAAAATAATAATAAAAGAAGTGAAAATAAATGCCTGGTCAATCAGAAACATATCCTTAATTAAATTTATTTACATGTTATATTTTATCTTTTCTTTTTTCTTTAAACTTTATCGTCTGTTCGTCGTTTATTCTTAATTTAAATGTTTTGATTTCAAGCTTATATGTGTAATAGATTTCAAACGCTTCCTTTTCTTTTCCTTTTTTATAGAACGCATAAACAGAGCGTCCTAATTGATTTATGCTCGCTTCTATAACATCTAATTTTGTTAAATCCTCTAATAAATCCTTAGTAAATTACTTGAATCCTTACTATATATTTTGTAAGTAATATGTAAATATTATATTAATTCTAATTTTTTATTTATATTATTTCTATAACGAAAATATAACAAAGCGTCGTTTTAAATGGAATCTCTAATAAGGAATGCTAAAAAAAGAGAAGTAGTAAGACCAGCCCGAGAAAATTTTGGCTACGCAAATATAAAAATAGTTGGATGTGGGGGAGCCGGTAACAATACTGTCAATCGATTAATGAAAATAGGAATTCGAGGAGCAAAATGTGTGGCTGTAAATACGGATCTCCAACATTTAGAAAGTGTGGAATCTCATATAAAATTGTTAATTGGAAAAAATTTAACAAGGGGATTAGGTGCTGGAGGTAATCCAGATGTAGGAAGAGCCGCCGCAGAAGAGTCTCGCGAAGATCTAACTAAAATACTTAGAGAATCTAACTTAGTTTTTATAACTTGCGGAGAAGGGGGCGGAACGGGAACCGGTAGTGCGCCTATTGTGGCAGAAATAGCTAAGCTTGAAGGGGCTATAGTCGTTGGGGTAGTTACTTTACCTTTTGAAACCGAAATTGGACGCATTAATAAAGCACAAATTGGTCTTAACGAATTAAAAAAATATGCCGACACGTTAGTGGTAATAGATAATAATCGCCTTTTAGATATTGCTCCAGACTTACCCATTATCGAGGCGTTTAGCGTTGCAGACGAGGTATTAGCAACAATGGTCAAAGGAATAACTGAAACGATCTCGCTACCATCACTGATTAACTTAGATTTTGCTGATGTTAGAACAATTTTAAGTACTGGAGGAGTTGCTATAGTTGGAGTAGGCGAGTCTGGTGATAAGAATAATCGCGTAGAAGATGCTATTGAAGATGCTCTTAACTCACCGCTGTTAGATGTGTC
>JAGXNZ010000283.1 GCA_019894655.1 Promethearchaeota archaeon
ATAAATTTATTGATAGTTTTTTCTCTTATCGCAATTTTTTTTCTTTTGTTTTTTTTAACGAGCACAATTGATGAAACTGTTATTGCAGATCCTAATCCTGCTATAACTACTATTCCTATTACTAATGCCCAGTTAATGGCAAATGGCAAAATTACTGTGAAAACTTGAGTTACCATGCCCGCATCAGTACCGTTAAACCAATAAACAAAAGCCTTGTAAGATCCATCTAAAGCATTTGAAGGAATTGTATAAGTGAAACTATTTGATTCAGGAGGTATTACTTTTGTAGTACTATTAATTTGATCCTCAAATATATCAGTTAATACGAAAGTATAATTCCCTTCTAAAACAGGATCGGCAATGAAAAATTTTAATTCTTGACCAGCATAAAACTCTGTTCGGTTAACAGTTAAACCTAATAAAATTTCAGTAGAGCTAGCAGTTATCAACCAACTTGCTCCCTCTGTTATAGTATCGTTTGGTATTATTAAATAGTTGTTAATATAATCAATAAACACGTTTGATGTTACATCATCTCCATTTCTTTCAAAATTTAAATTATACCAGCTTTTAGGGAAAGAAAATTCAACCGAATAATTACTACTATACCTAGTAATTTCAGGGTTAATGGCCCAACTATTATCAATACCTTCTTGAATTACTACAGAACTTTCAGAGTAGAAAAGACCTTTAAGGTGTAGGTCATAAGATAAATTAAAAGATAAATCTACTGACATTTCATTGCTTATGGGGATTTGAAAGTTTTCATTATTTGGAGAAAAATCTAAATTAGATAGAGTTATATTGCCAGTTCCTGAATTTACACCATTTGTTATATTATAAGACACACCGTCAATTTCAGCGGTCATATTGATGCTCTCGGGATTATAGGATCTATTGACTTGCTGAATTATCTGATATAAAAATGGTTCTCCTTGAACGCCATCAAGCCAAACACCGATAGTATATTCCGAAGCGTATAAGTTTGGATAGTTAGGGTCTACTCCATTAAAAGCCCAGTTATATTTTGCTGGTTCAGAAGTAATTATCTTTGTTCCATTAAGAACAAAGAAATATTGCCCTGGAGAAAGCGAAATAGGGCTCAAAAAAATCTGGGTGTGCCATAGTAAATAATTAGTCATATTTAATAATACTGGCGTTCCGTATATTGTACTATTGGGACAATTATTTAAATTATCATATCCGTTAACTTGAAAGTAAATAGATTCTGAAGAATTTACCAAAATAGAACCAAAAATTTTTACACCGTAAACGATCGTAGGTTCTGTAATATTAACTTGTACTCCAAAGGCTTTCACTTTTTTATCTACATACTTTAGGTCATACTCACCATATTCGTCTTCAATCACTTTAACTTCTCTTCCTAATCTTACATCTGTAAAGTTTAGTTCAATGGCAGTGATATTCCATGTTGGAGACGGCATATCTATGTTAATAGAGTTATTACTTTCAATCGTTCCAGTAGACTTTGAAAACTCGTGCATAACAATATTAGTTGGAATAGTTAAAGAATCTCCATTTAACTGAGCATAACCTACATCAAATTGATTGCTACATGCAATCAATAGGCTTAAAATAAGCAAGTTTATTGAAATAAATGTTTTAATTTTGTTTTTCATTAAACATACAACTTACATCAGTTATTATAACAAAATCCCCATATTCATAATTTCTCATAAAATGTGTCTTAGTGTTTTTTAGACAATTATGAGAACATCTTTTGTTTTACTATACATAAAACTCAATGTTTTTAAATTTGCAGTTAACCAAATATCCTAAATTCCATTTTTTCTTGGAAAGAAGGGGAAACTTAATAATTGATAATATTATACAATTTTAATAGTAAAGATGATATTGTAAAATCAGTGAATTACAAATAATAAATCAAAAAGGAAGAAATTATTATTATTAAGCCTGAACTATTAGTTCCCGCTCAAAATTGGGACTCTTTATCTAATATTGGTAGTTTAGCAGACGCTATTTATTTTGGTGTTACAGATTATAATATGAGAGCGAAAGCTAAAAATTTCAATCGAGATGAAATAGGTGACATTGTAAGGTTTTGTCATAAATTAAAACCACCAATAAAAGCATATCTAACTACAAATATTTTGATATACGATAACGAGTTAGAGGATTTGGAAAATTTGATTTCTTTAGCTAAAAAGGCTAACATAGACGCTATAATTGCCCACGATTTGGCAGTAATAAGATTTGCGAAACAAAAGGGAGTTAAATTTCATATTTCAACTCAAGCTAATGTTTCAAATGTCGAAAGCGCTAAATTTTACGAAGGTTTAGGAGCAGAAAGGATAATTCTAGCAAGAGAATTATCGCTCGAACAAATTAAACTTATCAAACACCACTTAAATAAGACTAAAATTGAGTGTTTTATTCACGGGTCGATGTGTACTTCGATTTCTGGTCGATGCTATTTATCAGCAACGATTTGTGATTCTGAAGACGCCTCAGCAAATAGAGGAAAATGCGTTCAGCCTTGTAGAAGAGAGTGGAGAGTAATTGACGATGAAAATAATGAATTATTATACGACGGTCAAATGTTCTTGAACGCAAAAGACCTTTGTATGATTGAATACATTCCAGAACTAATTGAAGCAAATATTGATGCTTTTAAAATCGAGGGTAGGATGAAAAATCCAATGTATATTGAGACAGTTGCTAGTTGCTATCGGGAAGCAATTGATAGTTATTTTGACAATACAATTTCAAAAGAAAAGGTTCAAGATTGGTTAAAAAGATTAAATAGAGTATACAATCGCGGGTTTCATACTGGATTTTACTTTCATAGACCAACTATTGAAGATGTTGAGTTAGATAGAAGAGGAAATGTATCTCCATATAAAAAACATTACCTAGGAAGGATATTATCGTTCGATAAAAGTAGTATGATTGCTAATATAATAGTAGAAATAAAAGAATTTGATTTAAAGTTAGGAGACGAAATAATAATAACTGGCGAAGACACATATCATCATCAAAAAATCAAGCACATGCTCTACAAAGGCGAAAAAATTAAAAATATCTATAAAAAAAGGTATGATAACCCATTTAAAGTAAACTTGCGGCTAAGTAAGGAAGTAAAAAAAGAAGATAAAATTTATGTCATTTATCAGATGTAAATCAAAATGGTTTAAATAAAGAATCGAATAATTATAGCATCTAATAAAGGAGGAAGTAAATGGATTACGAAGAAAAGAGGAGAAAATTGGTGGAGAGCCTTAAAAATCGAGATTTTTTAACTAAACCCGATGTAATTAGGGCGATGTTAAAGGTTCCTCGTCACAAATTTTTGCCTAAAGGTGCTATATCTTCGGCATATATAGATTCTCCACTCTCCATTGGATTGGGGCAGACAATATCAGCGCCCCACATGAATGCAATGATGTGTGAATTGCTAGAACTTAAAGAGGGTGAGAAAATCTTAGAGGTTGGAACTGGTTCGGGTTATCATGCTGCATTATGTGCTGAAATAGTTGCTCCAGCGAATTCAAAAAATCCCGGACATGTTTATACATTAGAACGGCACTTAGAATTAGCAGATTCTGCTAGAGACAGCCTAGTTAACGCAGGTTACGGTGATATCGTAACGGTTATTCATGGAGATGGAACATTAGGTTATTCCAGAGAAGCTCCATATGATAAAATTTTAGTAACCGCATCATCACCTAAAAAAGTACCTCCTCCACTAAAAGAACAATTAAAAACTGGAGGTATTCTATGTATTCCGTCAGGTTCAAAAGAATGGGTTCAGGATCTTTACATTATTACTAAAAGAGGAAATAAATTCGATTCTAAAAGGGTTACAGGTGTCAGGTTTGTTCCTTTAATAGGAGAATGGGGTTTTGACGAATAATATTTATTTTCTGATGGATAAAATTAAACTAGTGATTTTAATTTGAAAAAGTTTTTTTTGAACATTCTTCCGTTATTTTTTTCCGAACATTTTTTACAAATTCGTTATTTTCGATGCTACTCTTTACAGATCTATTGGTGTAAGTATAACCATTATGCCTTCCTTTTTTATTATCTCTCAAAAACTTAATTACCTTGAGTTTTTATGAAATTATAATTGTTATTATCCCCTTAACATATATAAAGCTAATTAAAATCGACAATATTAAAAGAAAAAATCATGTTTTTGTTTTTTTATAAGTAATCGGTTTAGGCTTGCTTGTCTTCGGTTTTCTGGAGATATTTAACATATTTTTCGTCTCTTTTTCTCGTTTCTTCATCTATAGGAAACCCGAAATATGGTTTAAAAATGGCTTTTAAAATTAGAGGAAGGACAGGAAATGCTAAGAGCCAAGAGAATAATACTACATACGAAATTAAACCTACGTTAAAATAATCTCCGCTACCTAAAGTTACCGTTACCCCTAAAGTAAATTCAATTGTTTCATTTTGTACAATGTTATTAGAAATAAATAGAACTTCAGCTGAACCGCTCCATGTCATTACTTGAGTTTTATACATTACTACAGTAGAACCACGGGTAAATTGTTCAGTTGGAGGGTCCCAATTTTGTGTCAAGTCTAATTGAATAGTTCCCGCAATGTTAAGGGTATAATTTAATTGCTTTAATCCAACAATTTCTACAACCCCCCCCGACGAAAAATGACATGATAAAATATAATCATATCTGTCGTCCCTATAACGATCTAGTTGCAAATCCATATTTAATTCACCATATCCGTCACCATAGGTTGTTCTATAATCTCTATCGGTTCTGAAATACCCGATATTGAGGGATTCTTCGAAATTGAATACTATAGTAGTAACCGATCCTAAGAAAAACAGTGTTAAGGCAATACTAAATATAAATAAATAATTCCTCAATTTCTGTCTATTTATTTTAAAAACCATCCAATTTTGCTTAGAAATATATACTGAAAGTGGAGAATTAGAATTTTAGATAATTATTGTTAAAAATATATGTCAATTAATAAACTTTTATTTCACAAATGTACCTTTAATTATTATTTCCTTAGTTTCCAAATAGTATCACCTAAATAGTGAGATTAAAGCTTAAGAAATATTAATTATCAAACTAAATTCAAATTCCTTGTTCAACTTAAATCGAGGAAGAAGATTTAATCCTTGATATATCTTCTTATACCCTTCGTCTGTGAATGCATAGGCGATTATTGGGAATTTGTATAGTTTAATAGAATTAGTATTAACCTTGGATTGATATGTAAATGAGAATTCTAAATTTACATTGTATGATGCATCGTAGGCCTTAAAACTTTGACCTGCAAATTCACCTGGGTTTAACAATTGATTTAAATCCTCGTCGAGAAATTTGTTTTCATTACTTTCCCATTGAAATTTTGAAGGCTCTCCGTTAAAAAAGAAAGGTATATCTACCCCTAAATAAAGAGAATTTAATAATTCTTTTAGCGATTCTTCTTTACCGAGTATTTCGTCAAATTTGCATCTAATTGTAATAGCAATCTGGGACTCTTCGACTTCAATCTTCTTAATAATACTGCAAGGATAAGCCTCATTTGGAGTAGGAACATTTACCTTTCCTATTTGTTCAAGTACTAATACTGCTGATGTTCCAACCTTTTCACTTCGAACAACATTAGATGTGCCATCGACAAATGATCCATATTCCTTGTATTGATCAGTTTCAAGCATTTTAAAAGAAGTCTCTTTATGAAAGAATCGTAATCGTAACATATTTTTTTTATACCGATCAACCATTATCTCTTCTTTATCAATATCCTCGTTATCGTGATAAGCCTCTGGCCATCGGGTTAATGTATTTAGGAGATTATATGACTTTGGTTTATAATCTAATTCAAATATAGTCCCACCGTCCGATGGATTTACGTACACATTTAAAAGATCCGATTCAATTATAACATCCGTTCTACTATCCTTAGTGAAGTCTAAAGGCGTAATTGAGATATATTTATTTTCTAAGGAAAGGAACTTCGTATTCAAATTGTCAATGATAATTTCAGAATTGATGAGGTGAGTATAAACGGAAAACCGTAAAAATTGTAAATAGACACCACCAAATAAGCCATGCCAATAGGAATCGTTGCATTGTGATTTATAGATTTCTGTCCAAGCTTTTTCTATTAATTTGTTAGCTTCATTTCTACTTTTTTGCAATACCAACTTATCTAAATTATTTTCAACGTGAATGAGTTTATCTCTAACATGGAGCATTTTTTTATGCATATTATTTGATTCGGGATATTTTACTAAGTAATATCTCCAGAATCCTCCTTTTAAGAATAGATATTCGTTATGTTTTTTAGGATCATCTTTTAACTTTTCTTTAATCTTTTTGAAAACTTTCCTTTCCTTAGTTGGTAAAACCCATTCTTCCATTTTATCGTAGCTTGCGGTCGGTAGATATATTAAACTTTTCGCAGAATATTTTTCCATATATTTTGAAACCGTTATAGACTTTATCCAGTTATTTTTGATTACCTGATCGAAGAAAGCGGGGATAAACGGTTTACCCTCGTCTCCCTCTTCATGACCTTGAATGTAACATATTTGGTGTGTAGTAGCCCAAGCCCCCATTTTTTCAGCATCAGACATGAATAAAACGCATCTATCACCTTTTTCATCC
>JAGXNZ010000027.1 GCA_019894655.1 Promethearchaeota archaeon
TCTAGCACTCCCTTATCAAGCTAAAAGGGAGGAAAAGATGTTACAAGAGATGTTTGGTGAGGTTTATGAGGAATATGCATCTAAAACCGGTCGGTTCTTTCCAAAAATAAAAAGGATTAACAAAAAAATAGGTTAATATCTGTAAAGACTTTAATAGATCTATTTACTTTGAGCTTTCATAATCGATAATCAATTGTATTAATCATTGATGAAAAAGAGAGAGCTCAACTAAAATGTTCTGGTTCAAAAAAAAAGTTCGGAAAGTTCAACTAAAATGTTCTCGTATTATTAGACTTAAAATCTAGCGATATTGAATTGATACAATACCGTAAACCCGTTGGTTTAGGACCGTCCTTAAATACATGTCCTAAATGTCCTCCGCATTTCTTGCATAAAACCTCAGTTCTTTCCATATTGAAACGAATATCGGATTCCTCTTTAATTTCAGAATCATTTATAGGAGTAAAAAAGCTAGGCCATCCGGACCCTGATTTAAATTTTGAACTTGAGTCAAATAATGGAGTTCCACAACCAGCACAAGAATATATCCCTTTTTCTTTATTATTCCAATATTTGCCGGTAAAAGGACGTTCAGTCCCTTTAAGTCTCAAAATTTGATATTGGTCTTTGGTTAATTTTTTATCCCAATCCTCTTCTTGTAGAGTATCATTTTCAGTCATCTTAATAGGAAGAAGTTTAAAAGAATTATTATATGTTGTCCTTATATTCTTTCAAGTAAAACCAAGTACCGTTAACAATTAGAAGCTAAAAAATTGCATTAGTGTTTATATTATTATTCAACCACTTATATAGCCTTAATTTGAACCCAAATTTTTAATTTGGATCTTACTTTATATTAATCAATAGAATTGTACCTACGATATAAAGGAATAAATTATAAAAAATGCTTGATCCTTGGGGTTCCTCTAATCCTGTAGAAGATGAAGATTACGAGAGAATAAAGAAAGAATTTGGAATCGAAGATATAACTGAAATTTTGAGACAAAAGTTATTAGAAAATCGATTTTTCAGAAGAAAAATCATTTTTGGCCATAGAGATTTAGGGTTAGTGTTTAAAGCAATTGAAGAAAAGCAACCATGGGCTGTAATGAGCGGTATAAAACCATCTGGACCCTATCATTTAGGAACGTCAACAACTGCTTTAGAAATTGTTGAGTTTCAAAAAATGGGAGGGAAAGTTTATTATGGTATAGCAGATATAGAATCATGGGAAGATAATGGAATACCATACGATGAAGCAGAATCATTTGCAATAGATAATATAGCTGATATTTTAGCGTTCGGTTTAGACCCTTCTCCTAACAAATCTTATATTTGGAGGCAATCTAAAGAACCTATTGTGAAAGATATCTGCTTTAAAGTAAGTAGATTAGTAACCCAAAACATGTTGAATGCGATCTATGGGGAAAAAACATTCGGGCTCTATTTAGCAGCATTGGTTCAAGTAGGAGATATAGTTCTTCCTCAAGTTAGAGAAGGACCACAACCAACTGTAGTTCCCGTTGGAATAGATCAAGATCCACATATAAGACTTACTAGAGACCTCACACGAAGGTATTACAAAAATTTTTTCTTACCAGGTGCTACATATCACTACTTATTAGCAGGGATTGATGGATCAGATAAAATGGCTAAAAGAAATCCGAATAGTTCATTTAATTTCAACGAAACTTTAGATTCTATCGAGAAAAAGGTAAAAGGAGCTCTAACAGGTGGACGTAAGAATAAGAAAGAGCAACAAGAACTTGGTGGCGAACCTCAAAAGTGCATGATTTATAAAATGTTAATGTACCATTTTGAGGAGAATGATGAAATTTTAGCAGATGAATTCGAAAGATGCGTTAAGGGAGAATTACTATGTGGGGAACATAAAGCCCAATGTGTGGACAAAGTATTAAAATTTATGAAAAACCATCAGGAAAAGAAGGAGAAACTAGTTGATAAAGCTCGAGAACTACTTGATCTCGATTAGTAAAAAATTAATTTCCTGTAATTAAGGATTCTATTAACTCTATTAATTCAAGCATGAATTCTGAAAACTTTTCTAGAAGGAGTTCTTTTAATTTTTCTTTAAGTACCACAGATACGAATATGGATTCCTTATTAATTTCAATTCGATGCAAATAAGATAATAATTCATCTCCTATAGACGAAAACGCATAATTTGTTTCATAAGATTCTTCCTGCATTCTTTTCAGTAAAAATAAGTGCTCTTTTAATGATTCTATAAGCTCTACATAAATAACTGGCTCGATAATTTCCCTATAATATTCACTTATGATAATCCCGTTCTTGTCAAATAAGATTAAAGACTCACTATCGAATTCTTTGAGATATTTTTCTAATAGTTCAGATAAATCAAAAAATTTTTCATCAAATACTGATAATCCATATGATATGAGCTGCACTATTGATATAATATCGTAAATTGAGGTTTGTTGAAATAAAATTTTAAAGGAGGGGTATAATTTGAGTATATGCTCCCTCAAGACTTCTATCTGTTCAATCATCTGTTCATTTCCTATGAATTCTGGATCGAATTTATGAAAGCTAATAATAAGTGGAACATCCATCTCATGTTTCTTAAAATTCTTCAGGATCATATCCAAATAAGCCAAAGAAGTTTCGATTCTTTCAGGATCCTGAATATCAACAATATATACTAATAAATCTGTGTCAGCAAAATAAATATCTTGCTTTTCTTGATATAATTTTCTATATTTTTCTTGACCACCCATATCCCAAAAAACGATGCGATTTTTTAGAAATTCTGTCGCTTGATATTCAACTCGAATAGTTGGTGTAAGAGAAATTATATCTTTTTGGAAGTTGTACTTTTTGTTCAAAGCGGTTAAAATAGAGGTTTTCCCGGCGTTATCCAACCCTGAAATGATGACTTTAATAAATCGTTCCATAATATCGATACCATCTTAGTTAATGATAATTTAACATTTCAAAACAGACTTTAATTGCTTTTATACTTAATTTATTGAAAATTTTTATAATGTAAGTGAAATTCATTATTTTTAATTTTATGTTCTTTTTCTACTATACATCCGAATATCTAAATCCTCCAATATTACTTGAAAAATACATACATGACACTACTATTTTTTAGAGAGCGTAATTTTAATTTGGTAAATTACTAATCTAAAAAAGAGGATTCAATTGAAAGAAGAAGAAAACAATTATTTGGAATATCTAAATTATCAAATTAGCCAAAAAAATAAATTTGATGATGTGGTTCGTAAAATTCCCTTATTTAAAAGTATGATACAAGAACGGCACAAAACAATCTTAAAGTTGATAGATAAATTCGAAAATGTTCGCCGTAGAGAAGCTTATAACATGTTAGTCCAAGAATTCAGTAAATTATCTAATAGAATCTAAATTTTTTATTCGTTTTATTTTAAAAATTAGATTAGAAATGATATAATCAATCTTACTAAATTTCATATAAATTCGTTTGACTCGGACATTTAAAGGAAAAATTACATTATTCGCCAATCAAGGTTATATAAATTTCGCGATGCCTTGGTTTTTCGTCGTTTTCTATGAAAACGATATTTTGCCAGCTGCCCAAGATTAACTTCTTATTGCGGAAGGGGAATGTTTGTGAAGTTTTAATGAGAAAACTTCTTAAATGCCCTGCACCGTTATAATCGTGCCAAGTTTTATGATGTGCATAGTCTCTTTCATAAGGAACGATTTTTTCCAAGAACTCTTTAATATCTGTTTGAACTAACCCTGGTTCGTATTCAACAGTCGATATTGCGCCCGTGGATCCCGCAACATGAACATTAACGATTCCATTTTTCAAACTACTAGTGCTAATAATGTTCTGAACTTGAGAAGTGATGTTTATAACATCGCAGTAAGCTTTACTTTTTAGATCAAACTTTTCTACTACAACGGTCATGATTTCTTACACTACTTCGTTATTTTTAATAATAAATTTAATTAATTATCTTACTTTAAACCTATATATATTACAGTACTTATTAGCTTCTTGAATTAAAATGAGCGAAAATTTAAAGGAATTCTTAAAAAAGATACACGATTCTAAAAATAACCTCCCAATTTATGCAACAATCATCGTACGACCCGGAAAGAAGATAGTGGATATTAAGATAAAAAAAGAAGAGGCGAATATTTTACGAGTAATTGCTCATGAAGAGAAAAGTACTGGATGGTTCATACATTCTTTTCACATACCAATAAAAAATATTGGAGTAGCACCTGATGCAAAAAACAAGGAGATTCTAGCAAATCTCTCAAACCCAACCAGAATTCCAAATAAAACAACAAAAATATTCGTTGAGGATATCCTGAGGAAGTATATTAACATTTTACCAGATAAAAAGAAGCATTATTTTATGACGGAAAGGTATAAAAAAAAGAAGGAAATGCAAACCGGTGTAAAGTTAAAAGGATTCTGATTATTTTATAATACTTCCAGGAGGGACGCTCTTACCGTTTCTCTCATCTATTTTTAACAAGAACGGCTCGTTATTCAAATCAGCCGCTAAAAGCATCCCTTGACTTTCTAATCCCATAATTCTTTTTGGTTTAAGATTTATTAAAACTACAACTTTTTTATTAACCAATTCCTCTGGCGAATAAAATTGTGAGATGCCAGTTATGATCTGTCTTTTTTCTTTCTCTCCACAATTAATTATTAAATTAAACAAATTTTTAGATCTTGGCACCTTTTCACATTGTATTATTAAACCAACCCTCAAATCTAATTTTGCAAAATCACTATATTCTATCATCACAAATTTTCACTTTTTAAAGGCATTCCATTCAACGTCACATATTCTTTCTGTTTTGGTTTCCGCTCTCTATATGGATTTTTAATATCTTGAATCTTTCTTGCAAAAGTCATATAACCCGTATGACCAATCATTCTTACTTCGGGATGAGTCGCATTACTTTTAACCTGATATTTCCTTTTTATTAATTCGTAAGTATTTATCTCGTAAAATTCGTTCTCCCTCAGTGCAAAAGTTGTTTTTTTCACTTGCTCTATCGCTGGCGAAAACGATACTAAAGTTCCACTGAGTTTGAGATATTCCTTAATTTTCTTAATCGCCATCCAGGGTTGCGGCATATCTAAAACAACAGAGTCAACATTTTCATGTCCTAGGTCGTCAATTAATATGTCACCATATTGAATCGATACAAAATCGCTTAATCCCGCCTTAAGAACGTTGTTTTTAGCCTTTCTTAAACTTTGTTTTCTCACATCGTACGAAAAGATGTGCCCATCCGGTCTAACATAATTACCTAAAATACATGTTAATGCCCCAGACCCACAACCAGCCTCAATAACTACGCTTCCAGGGCTAATCCCAGTATACATTAAAATTAATCCTGCATCTTCTGGATATATTATTTGAGTTTTACGACTCATATGAATTACATAATCAGAAGGCAATGGCTTAAGAATATAGAACTTATATCCTTGAGATTCGTAGGGCTGAGAGAATATTACAGAACCGAAAGGTTTGCCTATAACATCATTAAATTTCACTGTTCCTTTATGAGTTTGAAATTCTCTTCCTTCTTCTACCTTTACTAACCATTTCCTTCTACTATCAAGAATTAAATAAATTAAATCGTTTGGTTTTATCAAACCTTCTTCCATTTTCATCACTTCTAATAAATTTGTATTTTTTTAAAGCAGTTATAGTTTGTTTAATAAATTTGCAGAGATATTTTTACAAAATTGTAATTTTTTTTCACGAGTTCGGAAAAGATAAGCGAAAATATAAAATATATGATATATTGAAATACTCAATCATTGTTATGCAACCTTTTTTATAAATACTCGTTAATGAATTAATCTATGAGTAGAGCAAACACAAATACCCCTCAAACTTCAAGAAATTCCTTTAAAGACCTGCAACTTCAAATTGAAGAATTTAGACAAAAACGGGATGATTTAAACAAAAAAACTAAGGATTACATCAGTAAATTACAAACTATTGATACTGAAATTGACAATTATTTAAACATCGCCAAACAAGACTACAAAAAAAAAAGGGATTATTGGAATATCAAGGTAAAAAAACTAAAAGACAAAAAAAATGAGTATAAAGAGATTTTAGATAAATTTATTGATGTAAAAAAAGAAATTCTTAAAAAGAGTAAAAAAGGTAGTGAACCGAAAAATTTCATATCCGTCCGACAAATAGAGAAGAAGATTGATAATCTAGAAAGGAGGATTGAAATCGAAAATTTAGATATAGTAGAAGAAAACGCTATGGTCGATCAAATAAGAGACTTAGCGATGATTAAACAAGATTTTTTAGCTGAACAACAAAACAGTGATCTAGTTAAAATTGAACGTAAGATTCAAATTGTTCGAATTAACTTAAACAAGATTTATGAGCAACTAACTAAATGGTCAAATAAATCTCAAGATTATCACTCTAAAATGCTTCAAAATTATCAAACTGTTAACGAGCTAAGAGAGGAAAAGAAAAGTCTTGAAGAAAATTTGATTGAAAATAAAAAAGCTGCTGACGCTTACCATGAAAAATTCCTTCGCGTTATGAATAAGAGGAAAAAAGAATCTAAAGGAAAACAACCTAATTATTCTTCCAAAAAACCAAAATACACTAGAAAACCGCTCACACATAGAAATGCTGAGCTTGAAAAATTGAAACAAGACAAACTAGCTACTGCCCTTGAAAAACAAAAAGCAGGCAGAAAATTAAACTTGTTTGAAGCTAGACTAATCCTTGAGAGCTCTAAGGAATACAACGGATAACCACTATTATTGATTATTAAATTGTTTTTAAAATTTTGAAAGAAAATATAGCTTTGTTACAGTATAAAATATCGCTTTAATGCGAATTATAAAATAAAACTCACTATTTCCTCTAAAAAAATCCCTTTAAATAACATTAAATTTTACCTACTACACTTCTGGCAACCTAGGAATTTGTCAAAAGGTTTAAAACCATTGGAATTTTATTTCATTTTAAGAATTGAAATTAAAATAGAGAATGTGTTGATTTTTTTTGAATAAGAAAGTAGAAGAAATTAGAAACCTCCTCATCGAGCATAATGATTTGTTCAGTAAATCAATCCCACTTATCGCATCAGAAAATATAACCAGCCCCGCTGTAGATGAAGCCTGTAATAGTGATTTCTCTCACAGATACGCAGAGGGATGGGTTGGACAGCGAGTTTATGCTGGATGTAAGTATATTGATTTAGTTGAAGATATATGTATGGAGCTTGCAAAAGAGTATTTTAAGTGCGTCCACGCAGATGTACGTCCCATTTCTGGAGTTGTAGCAAATTTAGCTATGTATAATGCGTTTACATCAGCAAA
>JAGXNZ010000028.1 GCA_019894655.1 Promethearchaeota archaeon
ATATAATTTTTATAGATGTTAAATAAAATGTGTGTAATCTTATAAAAACCTTATATTGATAATTTTTGAGTGGAAAATTATAAATAATAAAGTAGCAAATACGATTATTATGCCGTATGCAGAACTTGATAATGGATATAAAATACATTATTTAGAAAAAGGTAAGGGAAAGAATTTAGTACTCATTCATGGTTTTTTAGGTTCTTCCTGGTTATTTGAAGCTCAGATTGATCATTTTTCAAGCAATTATCGAGTAATCGCCATTGATCATTTAGGACATGGAAAGAGCGATAAGCCAGAATCAGAATCGTATGAATTGGATGAACTAACTCAATTCCTTGATGAAACCTTATCAAAAATAATTGGTGACGAAAAGATAATCCTCGTGGGACATTCGATGGGTGGTATGATAAGTTTAATTTATGCAACTAACCCAAAACTAGCAAAAAGATTGGAAGGAATAATCTTAATGGCGACAGCGCCTAAATTAAACAACCCGGGATTAGTTCAATATGTCGAAGATTTAAAATCTGGAGCAATGTCCCTTAAAGATAGAGAAACAATCGAGACTATTTTTGTTGGTTTGTGCTTCCAACGGAAAGCAAGGAAAGAACAAACAGAATTGGTTAAAGAATTTGTTGATAGAACACTTGAAAATGAGGAATTTGTAGGGCTACGAACAATGGAATCAATCGTAACCAATTTTGATGTGGAAGATAAGCTAAAATCAATAAGCGTTCCTACTCTAATTCTTACTGGTGATAGGGATTTATTCATACTCCCTGCTGAAGCAGAATCTATGAATAATTTGATCCCAAACTCTACATTGACAGTCTTCACTCCAAAAATTGGGCATATGATTCAATACGAGGCGACCGAACAATATACAGCTGCAGTTGAGAATTTCTTAAAAAACATATAAATTATATTCTTTTTTACAATATCATAAATCTATATTTTACTTATGTTAGGGGATTTGTGAGATGATTAAAAAGAAGTTTAAGAAAAATTTAATTGTATTTAATCCCCAGTTTTCTGGTATAATTATTGGCATTATTTATATCCGAAGAAAAAACCTTTTTTGATCGCCATAAAATAAATTTACAAGCGATTTTAAACCTTATCAAAAAATCGATTTCAGGAAGATAATTTAATCCTGGATAAAATTGTTTCATCATTTTTATCACTTCTTTTTTAATTAATTAAAGTTGGTGTTGATATATCTTTATTACTGTCATCAATGTCATTAGTCCGTTTTTTACCTATGGAACAACTACCACCTTCAATTGGAATTATCTCTTTGGTTTCTCTGGTCTCAAGCCCAACTTCACAAGTAGTCACTTTACAAAAATCTGATGCATATAAATGTCTTGTATACCTATATACATCGTCAGCATCTACAAATTTCTGTTCTCCGTTTATATCTCTTATTATATCAACTTTCTTATAAGGAACAATTTCTTTTCTCTTGTTCATTTTAAGATTATGTTCAGCTTTATAAATCGAAACTAAGTCTATTGGCATATGAATACTTCCTAATAATTCTGCTACGGGACTCTTAGGGTCAATCTTCCTTACTTTCTTAAACTCTACGATATGAAGTGCTTTATTTAATCCACCTTTATCGAGTAGCGTAAGAGATACTGGATAGGCATCAAAAGTGTATGTCGGTTCATTCCTAATAGCGTATATCTCAAGAGCATCTATACCATCTATTAAATCGGTTATAGTATATTTATCAGTTAGCGTATGCACTTGCTTAGGAATTGCTATAGAAGATTCAGAAAGAGCAAGTTTAACCCTATCTCCTTTACCAAAACATACCGTAGTAGATTTAGTTTGCTTGGCAGAGCTTTCAAATGTAATCTTTAATAACGCAACACCTTCGGCTTTAGCAATTGCCTTTACCAATGCCATAACGTTAGTAGATAACTCTGGGTCTATAGATATTCTATTAATGATTTTGCGTTCAATTACCACTTTTCAACAACTCCATATCTGATTCGAATGACTCAATAAATTTATCTTTGCTTTGAATAGCATTAATATCTCTGCTTATATTAGTTTTAATTTTGACAATATCGTTTTCTATACCAGCAATACTACCCCGTTTCTCTTTTAATACTTCCAACTCAGTTTGATAATTTTCAACATCTCTCTCTATTATTTCGGTATTGATTAATCCGTGACAGTATGGACAAGCTCGAATATTATCTTTTTTTACTTTCTCAATTAATAGATAACTATTGGAGATATTATTCTCAATTATATTGATTCTCTCAACTATGCTCTCATACTCTCTATTATCAGAATATTTTTTTCCCATTCCTTCTAAAATATCAAGAATATTAAATCCTTCTACCAATAAATCTTCGTCATCAGTATCGACTTTCTGGTCAGCAAAAGTTTTATAAAAGTCAAGTATGTCATCATTATATTTTATAATAACCTTTGCTCTAGCATCTTCCGTTTCTGAGATTTTCTGTTTTAACACCTTAATCTGAATGCTAATATCTTCCTTCTTTTCTTCTTGGTCTTCTTTATATTTATCAAGCAGTTTGGTAACCCGTTTATTGACATCATCAAGAGAAAACGCAGTTGGTTTAGCTTTATACTCATCATAAATATTCATCATAAACCTATGAGCTAAATCTTCCTTTCCGATTTTCCTTAGCTTTACAAGTTCATTAGCATATAGTAAGAATTTAGACTTAGGAGCATCCAAGATTTCTTGTATCGATTTTGGAAGAAATAAGAGGTGTAGCCTATTAGTGACAGTAGTTACACTTTTTTCTATTTGTTCTGCAAATTTTGTAATCCCTTTATTTTTTCCTTTTCCTTTTGCAAAAAAGTTTTCTAAATTTAGAAAACTTTCAAAATCCAATCCCAGATTTATGGCATAGGCTCGTGATTCTTCCATAGGAGTAAGATTTTCTCTCTGTATATTCTCTATTAGTGATACTATTCTTTCTTCAGCATCAGTAAATTCACGCACATAACATTCAACGGTCTTGGCTTTATTCATTTTTAATGCGTGATAGCGTCTCATTCCGCATACGATCCGATATTTACCATCTTTCAGAGCTTTTACAACCAATGGTTCAATTAACCCGTTTTCCTTAATAGAACCCGTAAGTTCATCCATACTTGCTCCGTGAAATAATAAGCGGGGGTTGTAATCATTCGGAACAAGTTTATTTATTTCTATTTCCATAATTTTTTTCCTCTTTATATTGTTTTTTTAATAGAAATATAATTTCATCTTTTAAACTCATTTTGTTCGCTTTTGTCGTTAATTTTGGTATTTATATAATCAAACCACCTTAATTTAAATCTTTACAAAAAA
>JAGXNZ010000284.1 GCA_019894655.1 Promethearchaeota archaeon
CAACGGGCAAGTGCGCCTAAAAAATATAATAAACTCGTTAACAATGAAACGAATCAGAATTACGCCTTCTTATATTCGGTAGCAGTTCGAGAGAGAGATAGGGCAGCATTAGTAGAAGATACTGCAGAACCTCTTCAAAAAAAAGTAGCTGAGGGTGCGATTTTGCTCGATACTCCAGCTTGCTACAAAGATCGCGCAATCTATGAGAATGAGTACAAAGGAATCCCACTAGATGATGTTATTTTTAATCGGGTTGATGAAAAGGCACCGAACCATACAAATCTCCACCAAATCTCTCAACTGCTCTGGGCCTGTCAAGGAGAAAACGATCATGCGACTCATGGAAATCGTGATGCTTTAGAGAAAAATGGTTATGGTCGTGTACATGCATCGGGATGTGCTGGATATGCTGTATATCCAATAGTTTATGTAAAGGATCTTGCTAATGTGCCTAATGGATCATATCATTATAATCCAGTCGGTTATTCTGCATTAAATAGATGGATTAAGGTTAATGGAACCATAACATATGATCATTTTATACAGAAATTTAGCTCTGAGACTCCTAGCGCTGAGATTGAAAAGGAGTTTGATACTAGTTTCTCTAATTATGCCATATTATTATGTATTGATCGAAAAAAGCCTTGCGCTGGAATAATGCACAGAATTATGAATCTTAAGTATTGGGCTGAAGTTGAGGCTGGAATGGCGTTAGCAGGGCTGCAATTACAGGCAAATGCTCTAGGTTTGAAATGGAAAAAGAAAATATTGTCAAATCCAGACAATCCAAAGTATAGAAAGTTGTTCAATCTCGATTCTGCTGAACAGTCGATAAATATTGCGGCAAATAATCTGGTAAATCGTGCCAATAATGAGCGAGTATCCCTTGAAGGAAATTTAATACCAATTGCATTATTTCATTTATTAGAAGGATAAAATTGGAAATTGTACTTATCGGTGCTTTATTATTTTTAGTTAATGTGGTTTTATCTATATCAATAACTCTAATTATCATTAATAAGCTGTATATTTCAAAGAAATTCTCTAAAGAAAAAGACTTTCACTTTTATAATGACTTGTTTTCATGGGAAATCTTCTTTTTTATTATAGCCATTGAAAATCTTATGAAAATCTTCGCAGTTTCTTTACCAATCGATCTGTTTACTTACGATTTTCTACTTAGAATCAGAATTTTGCTACTATTTTTTCCCTTTTGGAATAAAATTATACATTTAGAGAAAGTAATGAATAAGATTACTTATGAAAGGCATTATCTTGCGGGAATAATCCCATTTATTATAATACTTTTTTTAAGTTTCACAAGTCTGCCAAACATAATACTGATATATATTTTGACTAGCACTTCATTCATTCCTTACTTAGTTTTCCTTTTATTTTTAAAAAATACAGGAACGCCAAAACTGAAATCTTTGAAAGTGATCTTAGGTGTAATTCTTATTGGATTGGGAAGCATTTTAAAACCAGAAATGTTTTCGATAGAAATAATTAATATAACTTCACCTATAATCTTATTAATAGGAACCGTGCTTATTTTCGACAGTTTCCGCAAAGAATTATTAATTAATTAACCTTACTATTAAGTCCAAATTCTCTTTATTTGAGGAATATTTTTTAGCATACAATTATTCTACTCTCCAGTAATCTCTTTTATTTTTAAAGTAATCAGATCTCATATTAATTATGGTCTTATCAAAACGCGAACGAGTCTTCAAAGCTCTCGAGCTTGATGGCGAACCTGATATGGTTCCAATTAATTATTTTGGATTTGAGCAGACAGGGAGCTCTTTCCAAGTTTTTCAAGAATCAGGAGAACTGGATAAATATCATTCTTATGTAGAAGATAAAGTCGCCGATAAAAAGTATTATATTACAGAACAACGTTTTTGGAACGTTGATCTCTTCGCGATGGATCCTTTCGGAGAAACCAAGATAAAAATACGGTATGAAAACGCACCTCCAGAATACCCTAACTGTCGTCTAAATAGAATGGATGGTAGGTTATATAGAACTGAAAAACAAGTAAATACCGGCTTAGAATATGCTTGGTATGTTGGAGGTTATTTTAAAACCCCAGAAATCTTACATTCTTATTGGGATCGATATGGAAAACCAACAGAATTGATTAACAAACGAGTTAAATACTCTTCTCAGATATGGGACCGATTTGTCGAAGCTCTTTCGCCCTATTTTTATCCTATGGCAAATTTGCCCATAAATCCATCTGAAGTTTTGATAGGGGGTATTACATTCACTCGCTTTGCGTACTATATACGAAAAAATCCAAGTTTTATACATGAAATTATGGATGAATATACGAAAGCTAACATCGAAATTATAAAACGATTAGCTGAAGTAGGCGTCGATATCGTGATGTTCGGAGATGATTTAGGTTACAAGGAAAATCCTTTTTTCTCAATGGATGTTTTCCGTGAATTTATCCTTCCTTATCATAAAAGAATATATAAGGCATGCAAAAAAAGGGGTGTATTAACAGTTTTACATTCTTGTGGAAAAATTGATCAATTTTTACCTGATTTAGTTGATGCAGGGCTCAATTGTATACAATCCTTAGAAGCTACGGCAGGCGTAGATTTACCCGGATTAAAGGAAATGTTAGGGGATCGTTTATGCTTCATGGGGGGATTAGATTCTTCAGGTGTTTTAACTTATGGAACTCCTAAGGATGTTGAAGAAAATGTAAAAAATACTATTAAAAGTGCTGGAAAAGGCGGAGGCTATTTTGTAGGACCTTCCCACGATATAATAAATATCCCTTGGGAGAATATTATGGCGATGCGAGCAGCGATCGAAAAATATCGCAAGTACCCTCTAAAATTTTAAAAGTAAGTTTAATTTTGTAGTAAAATTAATCATGCCATCTTTTTGAAGAGCCATTACCTATCTCTTTAAGTAAATCCTTTCGATACTTGTTTTCTATTTCTAGATTTTTAATAAGCAAAAATTTATCTAAAAGTTCCTTGGAAATTTTATTCTCTCCTTCATTTTTTAACCAATTTATTGCATCAAGTATTAATTCTCCCTCACGCCCTCCAATGAATTTCGGTAAATATTGGTTTGCTATATACTCTGATCTATAATAAGTTCGCACGTATAATCCTTTAGGATCCAAATTTTTATAAAGGTGTGAAACATTTTCTGGTGCAGAATCGATAACTAAATTTTTATCTGAGTTTTGAATTTTCTTATACAGTGGTAGCCAACCTTTTGAACTCATTGGTTCATTTCCTGCTCCTGGAACCCACTGAATTCCTGTAATACTCGGTTCGTTTAATAAGAAATCTAAATGCGGTAGTGCGTTAGGACCATCCAAATGATAAATTGCATAATCCATATGTTCAGCTTGAGCTCGAAGATCAGGTAAAACAAATTTTTGAAACCATTTTGGATTCAACATAGCACTAAAATCACTTTGTAGAGCATACCATCTTTTTTTATTCCATACGCCTAACCAACAGCTGCAACCGTCACAAAACTGGGAGATAATGTTCTGTAAATCATCGTAAACTTTTAATAGCTTCTCTAAAATTATTGTTCGGCATGTATCTATTATGTTGGGATTTCGTTTCATAGTAAGTATTATATTAGTTGGACCTAAAAACGATGAGAGTATATCTAAAACACCGCCAATGTCGCTCACTGTTATCAAATAGTTCCTTCCAGCTCTTTTTGCTGCGTATTCAGTAATTCTGAGCAGTCTTGAGTACCACTCGTTATTTTGATTTATTTTCACACTTTCGAGATGTTCTATAATATCTTCCGGGTTTGTTGGACGACTAAACCATACAGTTCCTGTATTAAATTGAGGCCTTACTCCTAAGACCGCAGCCATAATTCCAGGTCCATAATTTGGAAAATAAAAAGGTATTGCTTCACCACCAAAATAAGAAACTTCAGTTCTTTTTTCAAATCCATCTAGAGCTTCCTCAATACCTTCATAATTTTTTGCCAAAGACCAGTCTTCACCAACCATATCTAAATAAGCGCCTAGCCTTCCCCCTCTTTTTAGAAAATAATAGCTAAGAACAGGACGATCGATGATTTCGTGATCCCACCATGCAATCATTCGCTCTTTTGCTTCGGCAATATCCTCCTTATATTCCATAAAAATGATATTAAAACAAAATAAATTAATCTTTACATTTTACTAATTTCAACTTGGAGATTTAATCTTGTTAGACTGATCCGAAATTTTTAAGATAATTCTGGAATTATATAACATTATTCGAGGAATTAAAATGACAGGCGAATTAAATAAAATTTACGATCATCGTACAATTGAAAAGGATCTATATGAGTGGTGGGAAAAAGAAGGTTTCTTTGCTCCTGAGAAGTCTAAGGAATTGGGAATAACTAATGAGAAATCTGAAAGATATTGTATTACAATCCCGCTTCCTAATGTAACAGGACAACTCCATTCAGGTCATGCTCTTGTGATTTCGCTTGAGGATTTGATGACGCGTTACGAGCGTATGCGGCAAAAAGAAACTCTCTACATACCAGGTACTGATCATGCGGGAATAGCAACTCAAAGTGTCGTTGTTAGGGAATTACAAAAACAAGGAATAAACCATAAAGATTTAGGGCGAGAGAAATTCGTCGAGAAAGTCTGGGAATGGAAACATAAATATCACGCCAGAATTACTGAACAGTCAAAAAGAATGGGCATTAGTTGTGATTGGAGTCGTGAATATTTCACGCTAGATCCAAATTTATCATATGCAGTCCGGGAAGCTTTCTATAGGTTATATCACAAGGGTTTAATATATCGCGGAGAATATATGGTCAATTGGTGTCCAGGAAGGTGTGTCACAGCAATTTCGGATTTAGAGACTGAGGCTATTGAAGAACACGGTCAATTGTGGTATATCAAATATCCAATTATTACTAAAGCCTGGAAAGGGCCTCAATATCCGTGGGCAAGTGGAAAATGGGCAGAAGGAGCTACAGATTTTATTATTGTCGCTACCACAAGACCCGAGACACTATTAGGAGATTCAGCAGTGGCTACAGTTAAATCTCATCCTAAATACGCAAAATTTATTGGTGAAAAAGCTGTGATCCCAGCTGTTAGTCGTTCTGTTCCGATAATTACCGATCCTTATGTAGATCCCGAATTTGGTACTGGAGCTTTAAAAATAACTCCTGCTCACGATCCTAATGATTTTGAAATTGGCAAAAAACATGGGTTAGAATTTATAAATATTTTTAATGAAAATGCTCAAATTCTTCCTGGATTTGTTGAGGCTTATACAAATTTAGATCGGTTTGAGTGTCGGAAGGCAATAATCAAAGATCTTGAAAAAGAAGGTTTGATAACTGAAACCGAACCTTATGATCATGCTGAACCACACTGTCAACGATGTCATGCCATCATAGAGCCTCGGGTTTCTATTCAATGGTTTGTGAAAACAAAACCACTTGCTGGACCTGCAATGGAGAAAGTTCGGAATGGTCAGACAACTATAATTCCTGAAAGAGAAGAACGCCGGTATTTCCAATGGATGGAAAATATACACGATTGGTGCATATCGCGTCAACTATGGTGGGGTCACAGGATTCCCGTTTGGTACTGTGATGATTGTGGGGAAGAAATTTGTCCCGAACCAGATATAGAATCTGTAACTACTTGTCCTAAATGTAAAGGTTCAAGTATTCATCAAGATGAAGATGTATTAGATACATGGTTCTCTAGTGGTTTGTGGCCTTATTCTACGTTAGGTTGGCCCAATACCGATCATCCCGATTATAAACGTTTCTATCCAACCAATACTAGGGAAACGGGATATGATATTCTTTTCTTTTGGGTTGCAAGAGAAATGATGATGGGAATTGAACTTACAGGACAAGCCCCATACAATACCGTTTATTTACATGGTATGATCCGAGACCAAAATGGACGAAAGATTAGTAAATCTATGGAGAATATTGATCAATATGATCCTCTTGTAATTATTAAAAAGTATGGTGCAGATTCCCTCCGCTATGTAAACATTTCAACTAGTGTTCCAGGATTAGATACTAATTTAGATCCTAAAAATATTGAGGTTGCTCACCGGTATTGTAATAAGATTTGGCAAGCCTCTCGTTATGTTTTAACTAACATTTCTTCAGATGAGAAGATATATAAAATCGACGAAATTGATTTAGAAAGGCTAAAATTTCCAGATAAATGGATTCTTTCTCGGTTAAACTCAACTATTCGAAATATTCAATCCCACATGGATAATTACGATTACTTACAAATGACAAGAGAAATTAAATCGTTCTTTTGGAGCGAATTTTGTGACTGGTACATCGAAATGAGCAAGATTTTTCTTTACGATGAGAGCTACACCGATAAACACATTCAAAAATCCATTCTACTACATGTATTAGAAACCTTTTATAGATTATTACACCCTGTAATGCCTTTCATCACGGAAAAACTATGGCAAGCTCTTCCAAAGAGCCTTAAAAATACGCCCACAATAATGTATGCTCTTTGGCCAGAAGCTAAAGAATCGTTCATCGATCCAAAAATTGAAGATAGTTTTCTCTTGATGGCAGATTTTGTCCGAGAAGTCAGAAGTGTGAAACATGACTTTGGAATTCCGCTAAAAACACTTGTCCCATTATATATAGAAGTAGATGCTAATCGAGAATTGTTTGAATTATGTAGGAATGAATTAATTAAAATGGCGTTCATTGACGAAGATAAATTCATAATCGATAAAAATATTACTCCGCCTCTTGAATCAGCCCTAATAGTACTTAGCGGAATACCTGCATTTGTTCCATTAGCTGGAATGATCGATAGTGAAAAAGAAAAAGCAAGAATCAAAACCGGATTAGATAAAACTAAAACAGAAGCCAATAAAATTGAAAAGAAATTTCAGAGTCAATTTTCTGAGCGAGCTCCAAAAGAATTAGTTGAGAAAGAAAGGCAAACCCTTGAGGAGTTAAAGATTAAAATTGAACAACTTGAGAATCAACTAAAGATCCTTTAAATTCTCTAATAGAAGGGTTGATCCTTAATATCCTGAATTTTAATTTGAGGAGCGTTTTTTCTAATATATTCGATAGATTTTATAGTTTCATCCTTAGTTAATTCAAAAACAACAGGACCATCGAAATTCTTTTGATGGATTAAATTTAAAAATTCGGGGGGAAAGTTCTTTCCAGTTCCTAAAGCGCTATGATCAGAGAACAAATTCTCGTCGGCGTAGTCTTGGAGATGAATCTCGGCTGTTATATCTAAATAATTTTCTGTAATTTCGAGGAGATCGTGATTTCCTGAAAACCCACCAAGAAAGTGTGCGGTATCTATACACAGTCTTGTCTTCAATTTTTTAATAATTTTAATTGTAGCTTCAAAAGGAAATTGGATATTTTCTATAGCTATTTTACTTCTCTTTATATCGGTTTCTTCTATGAGCCTCTCAATGCTTTGAATAGCATTAGCAGAGAATAGCTCCGATGTCATTTCTTTAATTTGAGGGCTCTCGATAAATTCTATAACGTCTGCAACGGTTTCACCTGTGGGATGCAAAACAAAGACATCAACATCGTCCACTAACTCTACAATAGAATTGTAGGCATGAATTAAGGCATTAACACTTCCATCGCGTATGAATTCATTTGGACCTCCAAGATCTATGCTTAAAAAAGGAAGATGAGCAGAATATGTTATACCATATTCATTTTTGATGTCCTGTAATATTTTTATTTGGTGAATATCCAATGTAATAGGAAAAACTTGAAACAAATCCAATGCAATCTCAAAATGCTGATAACCAGACACAGCAGCTCTTTCAACCAGATCAGAAAATTGAAATTCTGATAATCCATCTAAACCTTTTTTGGCAAGGATTCCATCAATTAGTAATTCATAGGTCATGGGTGAAATTCCAAATCTCATACTAAAAAGTCAACAATGTTCTACAATTTTATATAAATTGTTAAAAGGGGCTTAGTTTTTAAATTTTAATTTCTTTTTTACAGTACCACAATAATGTGAAGATTTATCATGACTTTATCAAAGAGAGAAAGAACACTTAGGACATTAGAACTTGACGATAACATTGACAAGCTACCCGTTCATTATTTAGGTTTTGAAAAATCAATGAGTGCTTATCAGAGATTTCTAAAAACTAAAGAATATAGTAAACATAAAACTGTTGTAGAAAACGATTTCTCTAAGGTAAAATATTGCTGGGCAGGCGATATTACTGAACTTAGATTCTGGAATGTAGATTGCCATGCAATGGATCCATGGGGGCCTAAAAAGTTTAAAGAACCTGTTAAGCGTGCTCCTCCTGAGTACCCCGATTGTATAATAAGTGCAATAAATGGAGTATTGTGGAAATGGGTAAAACAAGTTGATACAGGCATACTTTATCTATGGTATGTTGACGGATATTTTCGTACTCCTGAAATTGTACATTCTTATTGGGATAGATATGGAAGGCCCTCTGAGCAAGTAAACGATAAACTTGATTATACGCCCCAAATTTGGGATGAATATGTAAATTCATTAAAAGATTATTTATATCCTATGGTTCCATTACCCGTGGCTATTCATGAATCATTATTTGAAGGATTAACAATGAGCCGAGTAGCTTATTACATGCGAAAAAACCCCCAATTTATTCACGAAGTCTTAAACGAGTACACTAAATTAAATATAGAAGTTATTAAACGCGTTCATGAGGCTGGGGCAGATATTATTTTTTACTCAGACGATTTAGGTTTTAAAGGGCGCTCAATCTTATCAATTGAGCAGTTTAAGAAGTTTATTCTGCCTTATTATAAAAGGTTATATAAAGCTTGTGAGCAAAGAGGAATGTTTATTGTTCAACACTCTTGTGGATACATTGATAAAAATTTACCCTATATGGTAGAAGCGGGACTTAATTGCATTCAAGCACTTGAACCGAGTGCGGGTGTCGACTTGGCTAGCTTAAAGCAAACTCTTGGTGATAAATTAAGTTTTATGGGAGGTATAGATTCAAGTCGAATTCTTAATTTTGGAACACCGGACGACATTGTACAAGAAGTAAAGCGTTGTTTGAAAGCAGCGGGGTATAACAGTGGTTATTTTGTTGGCCCTGGCCATAATATTTTAACGACACCTTGGGAAAATATTGTGGTATTAAGAAACGCAATTGAAAAGTATCGAAAATATCCGTTGAATCTGAATTAATAAAGATCTAGAAAAATCGATTTAAATTCCCTAATTTTTGAGAATTGCGATTATCGGCGATAACGGAGAGATTTCTACTTTAAATTGATAGACATTGGCTGCCTTCTCGGTTAATTTTATAGTAGAAATCTTCTGATTAATTCCATTATAGATATCTGCAGTATTAATATCCAAACCATATTTCGCAAGGTCAATTTGAACATCCACTTTTTGGTTTCGACTACTTAAATTATAAGCTGTAATTACTCCTGACTTCTCAATTTCATCTACATGAAGATGTGTGTTGTAATCAATACCATAAAAAGTACCTCGAGTGAAGAAATGCTTATTTTTTTTATAAAGAGTCATCGCATCCTTTAATGCTTTGTATTTTGTGCTTTGATTATCACTTAAACCTCCAATACCCAGATGTCTCGCAAGAGAAGCGTACCACCAGAATTGTAGCATATTCTCGTTATCGCTATTCTCATTTATATGCAGGTATAATGGTATTAAATAGGCTAAATTATATTCAAAAAGCTGCGTTGCCCTCCCAGATAATAAATCGTGCATTGGATTCCACATGCATTCAAAACCCCAATTTTCGTCAAAACTGTGTGGAAGGCTGTGTTGATAATATAATGGATGTCGTGGTTTTACTCCCCTATCGTGTGCTTCAATAAGAATATGGAGAAATTGCTTTTTTACGTTTTGAATGACTCTAAAAATATTTTCTGCGTGTGTGTGCCTTAACATTGGGACTTCGTGTCCATGTTCCTTGCTAAAACACCCAAGATCGTTTACCATGAATGTTGATAAATCAGTGAAATCAAACATGAAAAAGTCTACTCTTTCTTTTGCTAATTCTAAAATTCTACGAGTTTTTTCTTCTACCCAGTGCGAATTAGCACATAGGCTATATAGATTAATGTATGGATCGGCTACGATTTTTACCCCATTTTTGCTTCTTAAATAAAACTCATCGAGCTCATTTTCTCCTTCAAAATTCATCATAAGGTGTAAAGCTAATTTCAAATCGTATTTTTCATGGATTTCTTTTGAAAATTCGTTTAATGATCCGAATCTATCTTCATTCCAGATGGAAGAGCCCAAGGCGATATTCCACCCAGGATCTAAATACAAACATTCCGCACCAATATTTTTTGCGATTTCAGCCTCTTTATATAGCTGTTCTAAAGTGTACACTTCAAAATCTGTCCCGTCAACAAAAAATCCTGTCTTCTCAGAGACCCATCCTAAGTTATACAATTCATTCCAATGAACAGGAGGATCGTAATCTTGCTTAAATTTGTGACCGTGCTCCTCAAGATGACTTCTATAAAGATAATAACCATCCTTATAATCTCCTTCGTAAATGGCATACCTGGTAACACCAAATGAATAACTATGATCAGGTTTTAGGGTTGTAGCGAGTTCTGGATTACCCTCGTAAAGTGAAACTCCTCCAAATACAATAGCAACATCTTCAGCACCTCTTCCTGGCAATGTAGTTGGGTGTCTGTTAAATCGAGTATATTCCATTTGCGTTGGATTATATTTGCATATGAGTAATCCTCCTTCCTCATTACCCCACAACCAACCTTCAGCACAAAATCCAGGCATTTCGGCCTCCTTTGCGACCCATGCCCCGAACAAGATATCATTAGCACTAAAATTCTCCTTTCTTCGATCGTCTCCATATCCAAAATATCTCCGAGTTGGAATTGATGTTAGGCTAAATTCGTCTAAGTGATCAACCCAACCAGAATATTGTTTATAAAGGGCTTTTTTAAATCCGAAATTAATTAATCCAAATCTAACTTTTTTATTATCACGATTAGTTAATGTGATCTTTTCGCTTAACCACTTGCTATCTTCTTCAAGTTTAAACTCATGAGTGATAATGATTTCAGTTTCTTCAAATTTTCCTTCTATAATTAGCGTATCAGGGCTTTCTTTACGAATCTCTCTTGAAGACAACTTTTTGGCTTTATGTTCTGTTCCTAAGTGAAGTAGGTAAGCATAACGAGATCCTCTCTTACTAGAGGTTAAAATTCTATAATGATAATCCTCATCAGCGTAAACTACATCATCTATTTTACTTCGAAGAAAGTAGCAAAATCCTTTTACTTCACTTTTTTGGAGTTTTAACTCCCAATTTTGGTTTTCTAGGGTGTATTCAGTCATATCTAATCATAGATTTTGATATAAATTAATGAAATGTATATTAATACTAAAATTATGGTGTCTTCAACCATACTTGCATTTTATCTGGTCCACGGTTATTCCAAGAATAATAAGGGATAGCTACGAAATCTAATCCATTTACTGTTTTACCCTGAATAGTGTTGATTCCACCTAAAAATGATGATTCAAAATCTATCTTCAATTCTTGATCTTTTGGAAATTTCTCACCAAATATATCAAAGGAATTATTATCTTTTTGTTCAAGACAATAAATTAATGGTCCATTTTGTATCGAAACAAATCCTCTTGTATCTTTCCTCTCTGGAACATTTTCAACAAATTTAGGGGTCATATCAAATTCAATTTCAATCGTATCATTATCAACCCAATTTCGGATAATCTCTATGTATGTACCAAGAGTTAGTTTGTTTTCATTTTCCAATCCATTGATAAATAATTTTGTTGTGAAACTCCAATTTGGAACTCGTACAAAAAAGCTAAACTTCTGATTATGTTCCAGTTCTAGTCTAATCCTTACTTTTCCATTCCATGGAAAACCACTTTCCTGTACTATTTTTATGGATATATTGTTCAATTCAATATTAACTGAACAACCTATATATTGATGAAGCCAAATACTACCTTTTCCTATACTATAAATATATTTACCGATTGAAGCAATTGTTCTAGCAAAATTTGGAGGACAACACGCACACAAGAACCATTCGTGTCTTTTCTCATCCCCCTTGGAAATTAAAGGATTTACATAAGTAAACGATTTACCATCAATAGATTGGCCTACAAGCATTGCATTATACATCAGTCTCTCTATAAGATCAGCAAATTTACAATCAGCGGTTATTTGAAGCATCCTCCAATTCCACATCATATTCCCTATTGCTGCACATGTTTCAGAATAAGATTTTTCTTTCTTTAATTTGAAATCTTTTTCCAATCCTTCAATACCCTTTCTAGAACCAATCCCTCCGGAAATATACATTTTAGCTTTTACTATTCTTTGCCATATCTTATTCAATGCCCCTAGTAATGTTATATCTCCCGTTTCAGAATATAGATCTGCCATGCCAGAATACATATAAGTAGCCCTAACAGCATGTCCTAGAGGATCAATAATCTCTCGAATAGGAACATTAACTTGGTAATTAATTCCATTAAGAACGCTTATATTAAATTTAATATGCTCTGAAAGACTTAAATCATTATAGAAACTCTCAATCTCATCTTCATTTCCCCGTGGATGGGTACTTTTAAAATCTTGATTGATCCATTTAGCCTCCTTCATAGTTGATTTCACATTAAAATCTTTACCAAGAATATATTTTTTAGAATTGGCAGATTTCCCTCTTCTATCTAAGAAATCTTTGGCAAGATTGAGATATTTTGAATTATCCGTTATTCTATATAATTCTATTAATGCGAGCTCAATTTCTTGATGTCCTGGTGCTTCCTTTGTGTTTTCCGTTAAAAAAATATCAACAATTAAATTAGCAAATTTTTCGGCAACCTCTAAAAGTTTTCTAGAACCTGTGGCTTTATGATGAGCAATCGCTGCTTGTATCAGATGACCTCCACAATATAATTCGTGCATAAAAAAAAGATTAGTAAATCTTTTTTCCAAAAATTTAGTTGAATAGAAAGTATTGATGTATCCATCATTTGTTTGGGCCATAATAATTAAATTTACAACCTCATCACATTTTTTCCTCAAATCTTCATCTTTGCGTAAGTGTAAAATATAAAAAGCTGCTTCAAGCCATTTATAAATATCAGAATCAAAGTAAAATTCTCCTAATTGAGTTCCCTCTTTCAATCCTGCAGCTATCCTAAAATTTTCAAAATGGTGGTCTTTTTCTAATTGATCGTATTGATGATAAATAGCTACTTTTCTATTAATTTCCTGCTTTTTCGACCAAAATTCATCAGAGATATCGACTTGATAAAATGGTACGGGAGTTAACTTATTATAAGGGCGCCTATCTGAATTCATAAATAAGAAAATTTTTCATCCATAATTTAATTATGCTTTTTACTGCTAATCTGTCAAAATTAACCATATTGTCATTTTTGGCATAAATATTCAG
>JAGXNZ010000029.1 GCA_019894655.1 Promethearchaeota archaeon
ATCGTGGAAACTCGTGAACTCTAATTGCTGCGTATAAAGAGGCGGCAATAAACCCATCGATTGATCGACCCATAGTTAATTTTTTTCGTGCTACAACACTATAAATTTTCCAAGCAGTTTCCTTGATATATTCTGGAATATTTAACTTGGATGTAAGCATTTTTAATTTTGGTTTTGCTTCCCAAAAGTTCCTTTCGATACTGGAAATTAAGGAATTTTGAATTTTAGAAAGTCGAGAGAACAAGGTCTTTCCTTTTGCGTTAATTAATCGACCCTTTGAATCAATCTTGGAATTTGGTAACATAGTTCTAGGTCCAAATTCTCGCCATCGAGGTTCGGTTCGTCTTCGCTTGTTTACTTCCTCTACAGTATATGCTCTCCTTTCGTTCCCGACCATATTTCTGCTTTGAATCATTCCACAATTTAAACAGACAACATCGCCATCTTTTGATTCGATAGCTGGATCTTCACAACATTCTCCAGCCGTGCTAGTTTCCTCTTGTGAACTAACTTTCGCTGATCGTAGGCGGTCTCGGTATGACATTTACTTTTCACTTTTTTCGTTAAAAATTTGTATAATAATGATTATTCATTAATATAAACGTAAATTTTCGTACTTAATTATGATCCTTTTTTATTATAAGTTTTTTGAAAACGTAAATCCTACAAATAATCGATTATTATTATATTAATGTAAGTAATGTAACGGCACTATTTAAAAATGTTTTTGTCTACGATTGCGATATGTCCCAGAACAAGTTTTTCACGAGGTTTGCGGGTATTCAATGGGAAAAAGACCAATTTATATTTTATTAGTAGACATTTTTGGTCTTTTTTTGGATTAACCTTTCTATTTCTATGTAATATATTTTATTTGAACTCCGCTAAACTATGAATTATATCGTCCAAAGTAATCCGAAATTATTGAGATTCATGTTTTATCTTTAAGTATTGGTAAAACTTGTGGACCATTCGGTAAAAGTAAGATTTTAGCTCCAGGACCTTGCTTTTTTAATGATTCATTTATTGCATCCTCTACAGTTTCCGCTGATTTTAAGCCTATATTTCCGATTTCTGCATCATTCAAAGTTGAAATAATATAGACTTCAGACTTCATTAAAATTCGAGCTAGTACCTGGATTTGCCACATATCAGCTACTACGATTTCTTTGCTAAGGATTTTGGTATAAATATCTTCTGGAGTCATACCCGAAAAAATTAATTCCTTGAACTTATCTTGCCCTATGCCAATTCCTTCAGAACATTCATTTACAGAAATTATGGTTCCCCCTTTTTTAACTCCCATTTCAGCGATTGCCATACTTTTTACTGCTTGATATAAATTGAGGTCCAATGGAAATCCACCGTTTCCGCATACGACAATATCAAATGGTGTCTTAATATCCTTAAATACATTTTCAACTTGAAAATTAATTAATTTTTCATGGATTTTCTCTAAGTCGCCGGCCGCTATTTTCGTAATATCGTGGTTCTCATTTATACATATATTAATAGCAAAATCGACACCTATTTTTCTACTTATTTCGTTCGAATTCTCAACCAATGGATTATTTTCCGGGACTCCAAAACGTGCAAATCGAGAAGCAATATTTTCTGCAGAGTGGTTAGCAAGTATTGTATCGGCACCAGCGATTCCTGGAACGATGGACTTAAATCCTCCCGAAAACCCAAAAAAGAAGTGTGGCTCAACGTACCCTGTTAAAATTTTTAAATCGCTTTCAAAGTAATGTTTATTGATTAGAATTGGAGCATTGTTGCTACATTCTTCAAGTTGTATGAGTTCTTTCTTATCGTTTGCGTTATGATTAAAAACTTTCACCTGACTCTTAGCGATTTTTCCTAAAATTCTTTCTAGATCATCAGATCGAGAAGGACGATGAAGACCAGTCGCTACTAAAATTTTGATTGCCTTTTCTTCAATTCCATAAATATTTAATTCTTCCATAAGCGCTCTAAGAATGAGATGCGTTGGAACGGGACGCGTAGCGTCTGAAACAACTATGCATACTGATTCAAGTTCAACTAACTTTTTGATAATAGTTTCTAACGGTGGGCATCCTAATGGATTTCTAATAGCATTTCTAATTTTGTTAACCGGATTTCTTATTACTTCCTGCTTTTTAGGAAGTAAGGTTGTTGTATTCCAATTTGAATCCAGAGCGATTTCAATTCCATCTTTTCCATAATCGAATTTCATTACTTACTCACTATTTTTATGCAATAATTCTCTTGCCTTTTCAAAAATCTCATTTGTTCCGGAACCCACTCTGGTTCAATCATTGTACTTCTAAAATTATAAGTTCATCTATGCTCCTTTTCAGTGAAAAAGGAACCTACTTCTGCAATCTTTTTAAATTCTGGTTGTAAATTTTCCGAGATTTTGTTATATGTAGGACTCATTTAAAGTTATGATTATTACTCTTTATTAGTATTTTAAAAGTTTGAAAGGTTAATATTATTGTTTGTTAAAATTAATAACAATTATAGTAAATTTATTACGCCTAGAGTATTGTAGTGAATTAATATGACTGAAAAAGATCTGTTAAATCAGACTATTACATTAAAAGACGGTCGCAAACTTGGATATGCAGAGTTTGGTAAAATCAATGGAAAACCGTTATTTTATTTTCATGGTCATGGATCTTCCCGTCTCGAGCCGAAAATGTACAATCTTGATAAGTTAAAAGATAAGGTTCATTTAATAGCAATTGATCGACCTGGTTTTGGTCTTTCAGATTTTAGTAATAATCACTCTCTTCTAAATTGGCCAAATGATGTTGTTGATCTAGCTAATGCTCTTAATATTAGCAAATTCTCAATTTTGGGAGGTTCAGGTGGAGCACCCTTTACATTAGCTTGTGCATATAAAATTCCAGATAAAATTTTCTCATGCGGCATCGTTTCTGGCCTCGGACCGATTAAATTTGGAATAGAAGATATGGCAAAAAACAATCGAGTCGAATTAAATTTAGCATCTAAACATCCAAAATTTCTAAAACTCACATTTAGATTTCAATTAAGATATTTGAATAGATTAAAGAATAAAGATATTGAAGATATTAAGAAAAAATTCCTTAAACGGGGCATAGATTTACCAGCGCCAGATAGGAAGTTTTTTGAGGACATAGATAATTTTTCTTTATATCTGGAATTGATGGGCGAACCTTTTCGTCAAGGTATAATGGGTCCTTACCATGAAGCAATCTTATTTGCCAGTCCATGGGGGTTTGATCTAAAAGATATTTCCCCCGATATGAGAGTTTTTTCTTGGCACGGCGAATTAGACACCAGCGTACCCATCAGAATGGCGCTAGCTGTCTGTAAAACAATTCCTAATTGTGAAATTAAAATCTTTAAAAATGAAGCACATCTTTCTTCAGCAGTAAATCATATTGAGGAGATAATAACTAAACTGATTACCTAATGCTAAATACATCCCTATCAAATCCCCAGGTCTTAAGGATTTGTTCTGCATTACCAATAATTTTATCTTGAATAAATTCTTTTAAGCTGAGAATTTCATCGCAATGACCTGCTGCCATAGAAGCAATTGGTGAATCTTTCAATTCCAGATGAAATATCTTTTTATAAAATTTTTCATCAAATATATCCTGATTTATAATCTGATCTTTCCAATTTTTTGAAGCCAGGCTTTCTGAAGTCGGTATAATGGAAGTTCCTAAACAGATAGCATCTGCTCCCATAGCTAATACTCCAAGAAAACCTCTAGCATCCCCAATACCACCTGCTGCAATTATTGGAAGGCTCAATAATCTCCGAGCCATTGTTATGTTAACTAAAGTTGTGTTTTGTACGGGATTTTTGAACCCAGTTCCTTCTAGCCCAACAAGTGTAACGGCATCAGCACCCGCTTTTTCAGTGGCTATCGCGTGCTTCATAGTAACACACTTGTGAAACCAATAACATTCTGCTTCTTTGATTCTGGTTCCTAGTTTTGTAGCGTTGTAAGCGGAAGTCGTAAAAATTTTAACTCCCATATCGATTGCTAGATTTAAAAAATCATAATATGATTCTTGAGTTCTTCCGCTTCTTTTTCTTAAAAGGTATGGTGGTGATATCGTAAAGTTAATTCCAAACGGTTTATCCGTCAACAGAAGCATATGTTCAATCTCAGTACGAAAATCTTCAATTTTAGGATAATTAATTGCAGTAATAATACCTAATCCTCCAGCGTTAGAAAAAGCGCTGGCAAATTCTGCTCTCCCTATTACTGCAAATGCACCCATTATTAATGGGAATTTCACACCAGTCATTTGAGTTATTTTAGTTTCCCATTTCATAAAATGTTAAACTCCTTTCAAAATGTTTTTTTTCAATAAAAGGTAAAACACAAATTTTTATTTTTTTTAATACTTTTATTTTAATACAATTAGTATAATTAACCAAAAAAGATTTTTTAAATATTTGAACCGTTCATTTAAACTAATGACCGGATGATAACGATTAATAATATGTGGTAAAAATGCCTAGGATACTATTAGATTTTTGGGTTTTAACTGACAACGGAATTGTATTATACTCAAAGGTATCAGATCAAAAGGTAAACCCACAACTCTTTGGCGCTCTGATGAGTGCTTTAAATAAATTCGCTGAAAAGTTAACAGACGGCGGAATTTCGAACTTTGAAATGTCTGATCTTCGCTTCGAGATAATAAAGCGAAGAAAATTTCTTTTCATTGGAAGTTCTTCATATAAAACCAAAGAAAAGAAAGTAATCGATGAACTCATGCTCATCTCTGACCAATTTTTTAATTTATATGCTGAAGCTCTACAAAATTGGGATAATAATGTAGAAACTTTTTCTGATTTTGGTAATTATATTGAAAAGTTTTTAGGGAAATAGCATAGTATCAAGTTAAATTAAATTATTTAAGCATAATTGACTATTATTGAAAGTAATCGTAAAAGATTTAAGAATGAAATTATATAAGAATAATGAAACAATAAAATTGGTTAACAATCAAATGGACGATAAGAATAGAAATATTGAAAAAGAACCAAAAAAGGCTCAAATTTTAAAAGATTACGAGCATGTTCTAAATAGTAATAAATTACGCTTATTTCCAACCACTGATTATAACAAACAACTTAAAAGCTTGAATAATCCTCGGTTCTTAGGCTCTTATCACCTTAAGGAAGAAAACTCTCCTAGATATAATACACTTAAGACATTAATGAAGGGAGATCTTGAAGTAAAATACGCTAAAGCTTTGAGAAACACTTTTGTAAACCCTGTGACTATTGCTCTCATAGTTATCGCATTACTATTTAATATTTTGTGGTACTTTTTAATCTAATTTTTAAATTGGGAAACGACAGCTTTAACTTGGTTTTTCCTATTAAATAACATTATCAATTAGAAATTGTATACCTTCCAAATAAATTTTAAAGAGATAACATGTTTTATTACTTAAGCTTTTAAATTTACTCTTTAAAAATAACGAGGCATACCCTTTGATCTACGATGTAATTATTATAGGTGGTGGGGTAACTGGTTGTTGTATCGCGAGAAATCTTTCGAAATACGATCTGAAAATAGCTTTACTGGAAAAAGAAGCTGATATAGCATCAGGTACTACTAAAGCAAATTCTGGTGTAGTTCACGCAGGTTTTGCTTCCCCAAGAGAATATGTAAAGCGGGATATGTGCATTAAAGGAAATAAATTATATACTCAAGCTTTTGAAGAATTAAATTTTTCTTTTCAAAGAATTGGTTCTTTTGTAGTCGCCTTAGAAGATAATCAAATTAATAAATTAGAAGAACAGAGGAGACAAGGTACACAAGATGGAGTTCCGGGGTTAGAAGTAATCTTAGATAAGAAAAAGATAAAATATATGGAACCAAATTTAACAGACGATGTTGTAGGCGTGTTACACGCCCCAACTGCTGGAATTGTAAGCCCTTATGGAATGAC
>JAGXNZ010000285.1 GCA_019894655.1 Promethearchaeota archaeon
GCTCATAATATGTTAAAGGGTTAGCAACAGGCGTACTTCGATGCGGATTTGTGCCGTGATCTTTCGTCAGAGAGGGATCTGGGTTAGTGATTCCCACTATTAAGTGCTTGCATAATTTTTTGCCGGCTATTATAAATTTCATATGGTCGTTATGGAGAATTTGAAATCTTCCATGGATCGTGCCCAAATCATACTTAAATTTTTCGGTTGGCATTGTAATTTAAATTCTAAGAAGGATTTTACATATTCGATTGAAAAAACAATTAACTTCTACAAGAATATTACTCGAATATATCGTATAAAGTTAATAAATTTGTCTTTTCTTTAGTTTCACTACTTCTTTAGACTTTTTTAATTTATAAATTATTATTGCATCTTATATATTACTTTTGTTAAACGATGACTTCTGATAGATTATTATGACGAGCATTAAAGGAACCAATATTCAATCTGACTACATAGTAAAAGCTCAAAAAGGAGGGCCTAATTTAACAAGGTTTATACATGCGAGCGATATTCATTTAGGTAGCCATCAATTTCGAAACGAAGATCGTGCGAACGATTTTATACATGCGTTCGAAGAAATACTGACAACCGCAGTTATCCATCAAGTAGATTTTATCTTGTTAGGGGGTGATGTTTTTACCTCTTTAGAAATGCTACCCGGAAAGTTAACAAGAGTAGTTAATTTACTGAATAATTTTAAAAAAGAGACCGAGAATAAAATTTTAATTGTAGCAATTGAAGGAAATCACGATATCCGCAAATTTTCGCGAGGACAAAGGTTTAAACAGCGGGATCAGTCATGGTTGAAGTTATTAGCGAGCTTAGGATTAATAATTTTGCTGGATGCAGATGTAGAATTACCACCAGATGAAATGTTTAAAGAATACGACTTTAAAACGTGGAAAGGTGGCAAGATCAGAATAAAGGATGCAATTATTTATGGTACTAGATATTTAGGGCAAAAACCAGAAGAATATCTTATAAAACTAAAGGACGGAATCGTAAAAGACGACGATCTCTTTCATATACTTCTTCAGCATTTTGGGATTGAAGGCCAAATGAAACAAGTTCCGGGAGTAAATTACCGAAGAATCCAAATACTAAAGGACAGAGTAAACTATTTAGCACTTGGTCATTTTCACTTACAATTTATCCTGAATGACTGGATTTATAACCCGGGATCCTCTGAAGCCTCGTGTTCCTCGGATTTTTCATTCACAAGAGGAATTTTTTTAGTCTCAATAACCAAAAACGACACCTATACTACTTGCGTAAAAAAAATACGATTAAAGAATAGAAAGAACCACTGGGAGACTTTATTTTTAAAACGAGAATTCCGGAGCAAAGAAAATCTGTATTATCATGTGGTTCGAAAATTGAAAAAAAAATTCGAACCAATCAATATCTCTGAGTCAGATATGAGATCTATCAAAACCCCTGTGCTCTTTTTGGTGTTAAAGGGTATGATACCACACCATAAATGTAAAATTAACAGGAAAGAATTATCAGATTTACTGATCGAGAACCTTCCCGTTGTAGACGCAAGAATCTATCTAAAGTTTTCTAATTTTCTTAAAACGATTGACACTTTTATGTAAATTGTTAAGTGGTTTGAATTAAATTCAAACTATTTTAAAGGATAAAAACAAAGTTATAATTATGCGGTTAAAATCGTATATCCGTAATAACAAAGCATTCTCACTGTTAACACTTATATTTTCTTTCTGGTTTGTAATTTTGATACTTTTAGCAGCAATTGGTCCAAGAACGATTGTTTTTTACGACGCTCTTAGTCAAATTGATGTTTCTTCGGAGTACTATAGCCTACTACCATTGATAAGGTATATAATTGAACCATTCATGGTAATCGCTACTATTTTAGAATACGAGTTCACTTGGATTTTCTTGTTCTTAATATTTTATCCTATTCTCCGAGTTATCTACGTGTTTTTAAGAAAAAAAGGTAAATTAGCTTCCAAAAAATACGAATACTTTAGACATATCATAACGGATTTCATTTATTTTGCATTTAAAGTTTTATCTATAACACTTGTTGTAATCCTATTCATTATATTAATAGGCTATTTAATTCAGGGATTTTATTTTGTTAATCGCTATTTTATGGTTCCAATTCAAATTGGAATACATCTTTGCTTTATTTTAATTGGGATTAAGGTTGGATACACGCTTTTAAAGTTAATCCATCCTAGGCTTAAGCTTAACCTTGCTGGAAAAATTGAAAATAATGATCGTCGAGCTAATTCTAAAAATACAAGAATTAGTTATAATTTGAAAAAAGAATCTGTGTTTCTTGCGGGAATTTTATTTTTACTATTAGGTAGCAATGTAATTCTGCTATCAATACAATTCCCTACACATAGAATCATCCCTATCACACCGTTAGCAGAGGATGAATTTTTATTTGATTTTCATGTGCATACAACATTAGCTGATGGATGGCTTACTCCTGAAGAGAGAATACTGTGGTATATGGAACATGGTATATCTGGAGCATTTTTCTCTGATCACGATAATATTAGAGGTGCTCAAGCTGCTCGCAAATTTGTTGAAGAAAATGGACTAGATTTTACAGTTTGGATTGCGGAAGAATGGACCGATCATATACCCTCCCCACAAATTCATATAAATTACTTTGGATTAGAAGAAGAAATCGTACCCCCTGAATCCTACGCCCTAGGAGGCCCGAAAGTAATGAACGCTTCAGATTTAATAATTTATGTTAAAGCAAATGGAGGATTTGTTACAGTTAATCATTATAACTACGATGTAAACCCCAACGGAGGAAATGGAATGCCTTATTCCCTTGAACAATTTAGAGATTGGGGTGTTGATGGTTTTGAAATCATTAATGGGGGGAGTTATTCCAAATATGCACCTATTCGTCAGTTTTGTTTAGATAATAATTTGACATGTGTAGCAGGATCAGATATCCATACAAATGAAGACTTAAACACTTTTACTAAATTAAAATTGGATGATCCAAACAATAAAACAGTTGCAAATATTTTCAAAAATTTAAAAAATAACTCACACGCACTAGTGGCCGTTCAATTTTATGATAAAATTTTTGAAATTCCTGGAGACACTAATGACATAGGGCTTTATGTTATTGAGGATTTCATTAACTATCTTTTAAATATGGATACATATCAAGCTATCTCTTGGATACTATGGTCATCGAGTATATATCTAATATTCTACATATTCTACAAAAAATTAAAAAAAGTGGATATAAATCGCTTGAGAAACAAAATCTCTTAAAATCTTTTTTTTTCTGTTATTAATTTTGTTTAAATATAATAAGAGTTCTTATCTTCGTTATGATCGTCGCTATCATCCTCACCATCGTCATCTCCTTCATTCTGCATAAACATCTTAGAAAACATTTTTTTTACTTCGTCTGGTAAATCTTTTAAACTATCCATGTCAATTGGGAATACCCCAGGTTGTTTGAAGGAAGACATTTTACTTTTTATTTGCTTTTCCATTCTTTCTTTTTGTTTTGCATGGATCCTTAACTCTTTTTCCATAAGGCTTTTTAATTCGCTTGCAACTAATTCATCCAATTCATATGGACTGAACGATAGCAGAGATTGTGAACTATAAAGTTTAGAGAGTTTTTTGGTTACTCTAATTCTTTTATCTTCGGGGATCTGGTCAATTGTATCTAATCCCAAGATTGTTAAAATATTTAACCAATCAAGCTGAAAAGCCCAAGCTTCTTCTTCTGACATATTTTTCAAAAAGTGGTTTTTCTATTATTGTAATTTCGGATTTAAGTTAAATGTTTTCCTATGATTTTCCATGAAAATGTAACCATATAAATCTATGGTTTATATTATAATAAATCGAAAAACGAGTTATTACTCATAGAATTGTACAGATAATCTTTTTAAATTAAATTTGAGAAAAGAGTAGAAGAAAAATGGAACAAAGAGTTAGAAAAATTCTTTAAAGGAGGAAACTACTAGTTCTGGTTGGTCGTGCATCACCCAATGTGATGAATTTTCAGCACGGACAATTTTTAAGTCGTCTACATAATCGGATAATCCATCCAAAACTGAGGATAACACTGCTCTATCTTTCATACCATGGATAACTAAAGTTGGAACTGTGATTTTTCCTACCCAATCATGAAAACTAACATTAGCCCTATAATAATTTACTCCTCCTAAGATTGCACCCGGTTGTGTCCACGCTCTTAAATACTGCTCCTTATCGAAATTAGTAAAACTACTCTTATTTTTCATTCCCTCGAAAACGGCGAATTTTAGCCATTCATAGTCATTTTTAAATAGAAATTTTTCTCCATCGGGTTTGAGAAATTCGAATACATAATAGCTGGCTTCTCGTTGGTTTTTGTCTGTCTTCAGTTTTTGTTGGAATATTTTCATGTGAGGAGCGTTCAATATCGACAACTTTTGCACCAATTCAGGATGTTTTTCAGCAAACGCCCATGCGACAATTCCACCCCAATCGTGCCCGGCAAGGAAAGCCTTTCCTAATTTTAAAGTTTCGATCAAACCTTTAATGTCATCTATTA
>JAGXNZ010000030.1 GCA_019894655.1 Promethearchaeota archaeon
CATATATGTAGGAAATGATGCTTCCAAGATGAGAGGTGTTCTGAAAATTAAACACCCTATAGATAGGGGTGCGATTATGGATTGGAATGATTACTATGAAATTTTGAATTATATCTTCTATACACTTCTACGAATTGAAGATCTTTCTAGTTATCCAGTGTTATATACTGAACCCCCGTTTTTACATCAAGAAACTAAAGAATATATTGCTCGTGTTTTGTACGAAACGCATAGAATAAGAAGTTTAATAATGATTCCAACACCTATTTTGTCATTATTTAGCGTAGGATTAACAACTGGAATTGTGATTGAGAGTGGCGATGGTACTTCGTGGATATGTCCTATTATAAGTGGAGAGATTGTAGATCAATCCGTTCAAAAATTAACTTTAGCGGGAACAGATGTTAATCAACATCTAAAAAATTTATTAATGCGAGAGGGAATCAATATCGAGTCGAGTGCAGTTGATGAGATTATTAAAGGAATAAAAGAACAAAATTGTTTTTTTGCTTTAGATCCTGAAAACCCTCCTAATTTAGATGATAACTTTAGTTTCACTATGCCAGATGGTTCAAATATTAGTATTCCTAATTATATATTTCATGAAGCTCCCGAAGTGTTATTTAAACCAAACTTGTTAGGTTATAACATTTTAAATATTCCACAAGCTGTCATTAATAGTGTTCAAAGCATTGACAAGTACTATTGGAGCGATCTTTTGTCTCATATTATGCTTTCGGGTGGAAATCTATCATATTCTGGCTTCGAGGAACGATTACGATCAGAGCTTGTTCAATTAATCCCTCAACTGGGAAAAATACCAAAACCAAAACTAATAAAACCCGATAAAAACGAAAGGCAAAAAATGAAATTAAAAGGAAAAAGTGTAAAGAATAAAGATACATGCCCTCATTGTGGGATTTTAATAGATTTATCTGATGGTATAGAATATTGTCCTTCTTGTAACGGGAGAATAAGCCTACCAGAACTTTCAATTGGTAGTACTACATTAGATAAAAAACCTAAGTTGGATAGTGGTAATATTAGATGTCCTAATTGTAAGAAGTTGATAGAAGATGAGTCATCAATATTTTGTCCTTATTGTGGGGGTAGTTTTCAATCGTCGACATTACCGGAGATAACGCCTGAAATAGTAAAACAGGCTCCTCCTGCTAGGGAATTTTCCGGATTTTATGAGTCTACAGATGAAGTTGTAAGGTTTTTCGTGCCAGAAAATCTCAAGTATGCTATATTTAATGGTGCTAGTATTCTTGGATCACTCCCGTCGTTTCAAAGTTTGTTTGTTTCCTATGAAGAATTTAAAACTAATAGCGCTGCGCTGTACAGAAATGTAAGTGAAATATTTTAGCGATACTCTTTGGATTTCAATTTTTTATTTTATCTTACTTGCATAATAATCCGACTATAAACTCAAAATATCGTTAATTTTAATAAATTTAAAAAATTAAATTTAGTTAAAACCAGATTGGGGTTTGTATTTTGAAAAACAGAAATCGGAATTTATCATTAGGAATTTTTATCTTTATTACTTTACTCTGTAGTATTACCCCTGTGGCCTTAGCGAAAACCCGACAGAACCATTTAATTGATTTTCTTTACGATAATAAGAATTCCGATGACACTTTTGGCATTGCTAATCACGATACTGCATATGCTATAGAAATTATCGATCATTTCAATGCTTATCTTGTGGAAGTCTTATTTGAGGCTACTAAAAGTGTAGATATCCCGATATTTAAAGCATTTTTATTAAACCAGATACAAACTATGTTTGATACTGGAGAAATTGATTTGTACAAGTTATTATATTATCTAGACGCTCTTAACAGAATGGAGGATCTAGATACATCATTAGGTTCAAATCTACATAATAATATTCATACGTATTTAAATGGAACGTATCAAAATGGGGGTGGATTTGGCCCCACAAATACTTCAACGACAGCAAATATGGTTTCAACTTTCTTCGTATATAATTTATACGCCATAATAGAAGAACCAGTTATAAACCAAACAGTCCATAAAAACTGGGTTTTGTCATGTAATAATACTAATGGAGGTTATGGTGGAGATCAATCATTATCTTCCACAATAGTCACGACTTATTTTGCCGTTTATTTAGTCAATGATCTAGGAGACATAAATGATCTTGTCAACAAAACTAAAACTTTAGAGTATTTTGAATCCTTTTACATTGGTGATCCAGATAACATTGGAAATTATGGTGGGTATTTACCCGATTTTCTCGCAGATAATACTTTGTTAAGTAGCACTTTTTACTGCGTTAAAGGTATTGAGTTAATAGATGTAAGTGAATTGAATGGAGTTACTACAGTTAATTGGGTTTTAAAACACCAAAACTTTCGTGATGGTGGTTTTGGTGATTGGGTTGAAGGAAATGATCAAAGAGGTTCATCAGTCAGTACATCTTTTTACGCATTTAAACTTTTAGAGACTTTTAATTCGTTAGAAGTATTAAATGAAGAGATTTTCTCTGTTGAATTAAACTTCTTAACATTAATAATTATTCCTTCAATTATCGGAGTTATTGTCGTAATAATCTATTTGTTTATTCGACGGAGAAGAATATAAACTTCTCTAACATTTTAATAAGCTTATAATAATAGTAATTTATTTGTTCGCAAATCTAAATTTAATTATATTTCATTTAATTTATCTGTCAATCATTCCTACCAAGAAATATCATGGGGAAAATTTTAAACGGTAAGCATTTAGCAGAAAGATTGAACTCAGAATTAAAAAAGAAAATTAATTTAGATTATCAAAGAACTGGTATTAAACCAAAATTAGCTGCAATATTAGTTGGAGACGATCCCGCATCAAAATTATATATTAATATTAAAAGAAAGACATGTGCTGAAATCGGGATCGATTCTATTTTAGTTAATCTAAACAGGGATGCTACAAATACGGAACTATCAACAAAAATCAAGGATTTAAACGATGATCCCTCAGTTCATGGAATTATTTTACAATTACCTTTACCTTTAAAGTTTAAACCCTTTACTATTGAATTCATTGAAAAAATCGATCCGCTTAAAGATGTTGATGGGTTACATCCAATAAATAAAGGAAAATTATTCGATTACAACGAGGAGATCGTACCCGCTACTCCTAAAGGAATAATTACCCTCCTTGAATATTACAATATAGAATTAAAGGGGAAGCATGTTGTAATTATTAATCGATCAAATTTGGTGGGAAAACCATTAATCTTCATGTTTTTAAAGAGGAATTCAACAGTAACAGTATGTCATACTTCGACGTCAGACTTAGTAAACCATATTAAAAAAGCAGATATTTTAGTGGTAGCTATTGGCCAACCTGATTTCATAACCAAAGACAAAATTAAAGAAGGTGTTGTAATTATTGATGTAGGTACAAGTAGAGTAAATGGAAAGACTCGAGGAGATGTTAATTTCGAGGATGTTTTTGATATTGTTGGAGCGATTTCTCCAAATCCTGGCGGAGTAGGACCTATGACCGTCCACTTTCTACTCCAAAACACCTACAATGCCTATAAACGCCAAATTAGTAAATAATATCTACCAACGAATCATCTAATTTGTTAATAAACATTTTAATCAAAAATGATTTTCAATTATCGATTCGTTTTATAAAGTTAAATTATTAATATAACTTACAACCAAATATGGTTTGTATTTAATTGTGACCCGAATTTAACATAGAGGATAAAATTGCTTTAAAATGGCTATTCTGGAGCTTGGTATTAATTTAGGTATAAGAAACATATTAAACAAAAAATATTACAATACCGATACGGGAGTAGGATTAGATCCAGAATTAAGAGCCGGATTCCTC
>JAGXNZ010000031.1 GCA_019894655.1 Promethearchaeota archaeon
AATCCATATGGGAAGAAACTTCTCGAAGACACCTAACTTTTTCTCTTTTTCACTCATAATAAATCATTTTTGTAGATTTTTTTTAGAAAATTTAATTTTCCGAAAAACTTCATTTCAATTGATTTTAACTTAAGTCACTAATAAAGCACATCAAATAAAAGTTTGTTGTGGATTTATACCAGAATGATAGAAAAGCTCACGGAACAAATTTAAATATTTACTCCTCCAAAATAAATAGAGGGATTACAATCTAAGCTCTCTTCGCTAAAACAAGAAAAATCTCTTTTCTTTATTTATTCTACATTAATTTTTTCATTGCATAATTTAAATGGCTGATATCATTGAATTTAGCTACTCGATTGTAATTTTAGAATCAAATTTTGATCTTTATTTTTATGATTCAATGAGGTCAAAGGAAGGTAGAATTTGAAGATTTAATAAGGAATGTCAAAACATTTAAAAACTCATGTTGTAATAATTTATATTAATAAAAAATCAATTTGTATTCGATTTTTTAGGACTATACTAAAATTTAATCAAAGTATAAGATGAGGAAGAAAAAATAATGGCGAAAAAAGGAAATGTTGAACCTCTATATGTAAAATCAAAAGTTCGAGAACGCATAAAAGCAAGTAACCTCAATACATCTTCTGGTGTGCTTGATGGTGATACGCTTAATGGTTTGATAATCGAAATTCTTGATAGGGCATGCGAGCGTGCTCAAGGAAACGGTCGAAAAACCGTAAAAGCGCGAGATTTATAAGAAAAATTATAATATTAACTACTTTTAAATTTTTTTTCATTATTTTCTGAATATTTTGTCGCTCAGAATAGGATTCTATGAATTCAATAATGTTTCAATTGCTATTTTCTCACGTTGGAATACTGCGCTACTTATTCCTGTTGTATGATCTTTACTAACGATTATTTTATGCGCATTTATGTTTGTAGGAATAGATGTGTGAGTAATTAAGAAAATTTGTGAAAAGGTTTTTGATTTTATCAAATGCTCGAGTATTCTTTCTCGTCGAGTTTCATCGAGTGCTGCTAGTGGCTCATCTAAAAGAAGTATATCGATTTTAGGATTTTTTTTTGGTGATTCTTTTGTTGGGCGTATTTTGCTCATTAATTCAGAAATAGCTAAACGAAGTGCTATCCCTAACGCCGTTTTATCTCCTCCCGAAAGAACTTCAACTGATTCGTGAACGCCATTAAAATTGTCTTTGATTTTAAGTGAGAGTCCGGTCTTCTTTGTGCCAGTCAAATCAAGAACTAAATCACTATATTGACCAGAAGTGAAATTTTTTATGTACTTATTTGTCATCATGGCAATGTTTTTTACTAGACGTTTTACAACCATATATTCTGTTACAAACCTCCGAACGAATTCTTTTGCTTTATTAATATGGTCTATTTCAATTTCAAATTCTCCAATTTCCTTTTCCAAGTTGTTCATATAATTTATCTCATCATTCAAATCTGAAATTTCTTTAAGATTTCCTGTGATTTTCAGTTGATTTTCTGTTGATTCTTTACTAATGGTATTTAATTCAGTAATGAGTGATTTCTTCTCATTTGAAAGAGTTTTTATGTTGGCAGGACTTACATCAGTAAATTTGGACTTATGTTCCGCTAGAAAAACATTAGTTCCTTTCTTAGCCTCATCAAAATCCAATGCTTTTTTTTGGTAATTCTGATAATCGTTCCTCAATCCTTGAATCATAGTAATCTGTTCTTTAACATTATCAAGCTTGCTTTGTTTTCCATTTATATCTAAATCTAGATTTTCAATAATTTTCGTAATGGATTTAACTTTTTCTTGACTTATAGCAATTTCTTTATTAAATTCATCAACCATATCATCGTAGTGCTCTTTTGTCAGCTCTTTTTGGCAAGTAGGGCATTGTGCTACTTCTGTATTATTCTCATTCTTAGTAAAAAGCAAGCTTTTTTCCATTTTCTTTATTTTTTTTTTACAATCATCAATTCTTCCATTTGTTTTTCCTATGCCTTTATATGTTGCTTCTCTTCTTTTGTCTAAAGTTTCTTTCTGTGATTTGACATCGTTTTCTTCTTTAATTAAAAGTGATATTTTTTCATTAATTTTAATTATAGGTTCAAAGTCTACGATATTTAGTTTGGTGGATTTGATTTTTTGTTGGAAATCGTTTCTGTATGCGAGATATTTTTCCTCATGAATGTTTTGTTGTTTATATAGATTCTCTAACCTCGAAATCAAATCATCAGATGGAAAATCTGAAATTTGCTTTTCATGCTCTTTTTTTGCTTGTATATTTTCAATAAGTTTTTTTTCCAATTCGGAGTTTTCGAGCTCTACGCCAGCGATATCTTTTTTGATCCTGTCTATTGGAACTCTTTTTCTTTCTAATTTTTCTTTATTAAATTTAGCATTTTTGGATTCTTTATCGAGAAAAGCAAGTGCATCATCGATTATATTGAGTCTGAATAAATTAATTATCATTTCTCTGAGGTCTGCTCCTTTTTTATTTGCTAAATCTTCTACTTCTCCCTGTCTAACGAAAACGGTGTTTAATGCTTGCTCAGTAGAAATCTCAAAAAATTTTTCGATATCGAATTTCTCAACTTCTCGATAAGATGATTTAACCCATTCAAACAATTTCGTAGTGGTGGCTCCAGTTCTACTCCACTTACGATAAATATTATATTTTACGTTATCAACAGTAAAATAAATAGTTATTTCGGCTTTAGATTCTCCATACGTAATAAAAGAGGACGCATTTCTTCCGCGGAATATTTTAGGTCCGAAAAAAGCAAACAAAATTCCTTCTAAAATAGTCGATTTTCCATATGAGTTCTTTCCACTAACTAATATTAATCCTTTGGGAAATTCCTTCATTTTTTTTGGAAGGGTTAATTGTTTATATCCCATGAAGTTCTTAAAAGTGAGATTCGTAATCTGCATTTTTCATACCTCCTTCTCCTTTTCCATGTATTTTAATGCATTTTTAAGAGCTTTCATCCCCAATTGGCTAAGTTTATCCACATCGTAGTGTGTTTGATCTTCAGTTAACTTTTCTGAAACAAAAGATTTAAATTCCTCATCCGGATATTCTAATATATAGTCTTGAATTACACCAGCACTTATATCATCCTCAAGAGTTTCAGATATATCAAAAATCTTCCAAATTATCTGCAAAATATTGAATTTGTCTGGTTGAGAAAAACAATCTCGTCTTATTCTCGACATCATTTCATTTATTTGCCAATTTTTTTCTATCGTTACCTCTCCAGTAAAATTGAATTTTAATCTCGCCGCAGTTTTTGGGTTAAATCCTCCATCTGAGATAAATGGTTTCAGTTCAATGTTGATTAGGTGTTCTAAATCGGAGGAAGATTGATCCGGATCGGCTTTAATTTGCAAGATTTCAAAAGCTCTTTTTAGTAGTTTGTTTGTGAAGACTCGCTCTACATTTAACAATTTAGTGTCGTTATTTATGTCTACTAATAAGTAACCTTGGTTTTCATTAACCTCTTTAAAATTCATTGGAAGCAAACTTCCTGAGTAATAATGATTTTTCGATAATTTTTTTAATCCATGTTCGTGCCCTAAAGCGACATAATCGTAATCAAAATCATTAGAACTAATTTTTCGATGTAACGTGTTATCACCAGCGGAACCATGTGCAATTGCAATATTAATATATCCGTTGTCTTTAATCGGATGTTGATTTTCTATCCAATTATCATAAGCTGTTTCATAGACTTCGTAATCTTGAAATTCAAAATATGGAAATAAATAGAAACGCACTTTTTTAGCTGGAAAATCCAATTTTAAGGGTTCATTATTTTTGATCGCCGTCAATAGGTCTCTTTGTTTATAGTAATGAAGATTTGAATATCTTTCGACTTGAACGTGTGATTCAAATGGTGTATATTCATATCCTCTGAAGATACCATGATTCCCTTCAATATAAATGAAAGGGATTTGATTATTTGTATTATTAAAAAAGATATCTAAACCCTCTTTAAATGTTCTTCTCGCAGGTTCTGGTGGAGGATATGAACTATATTTAGAAGGGTGGTGAAACATATCGCCACAGTAAACAAGAAAATCTAAATTCTTAGTTTTGGAGATGTCTGTCATGACTTTTAAAAATAAATCGTAGATTTCTTGTTCGTAAGGTTTTGAGTAGTTTTGAATCGCCCACTTGTTTGTAACACCTCTTCTTGTTCGATAACCTAAATGAGAATCCGATATTTGTACAATTTTTACCATATGCAGTCCTTATCTTTTTTTCATGTAAAATAAATAAATATTATTCCCCTAATACTTTATGTCTCCATTTTTGAGCAAAATTTTTGGTTTTTTTGTTATATTGTAATTCTAAAAAAGCAGCTTCTAGCTTATTAAACTCAGAGACCAACAAAGTACTTGCTTCATGAGCTCCTACAAGGCAAAGGGGATAACCTCGTGGGGAAAAAGGAATTAGATTTTTAATAATGTATAGTGCATCCTTCCTGTCTAAATCGTCGCAAATATCAAACCTCAAAGCAGAGCTATCTTTTTGCATTCTTGTTAAATATGCTTTACTTTTTGTGTACATTGAAAGATCTGGCATATCTACAAGAAAATTCTTATTTTCATACATCTCTGACCAAATCGGTAATAAAAAATTGCCTTGAGCATCTCTTAACCTGCAAGTCTTTGAAAAGCTATAGTATTTTATCTTGTATGATTGAATAAATCTGTAAAAAAATTCTGTAAATGCAGTTGGAGGAAAAATATGCTGTCGAAACATTTGAATTCCATCTCCAAGGAAAACTACATCTTCATTCTTGCCCCAGTTACTTATTTCTTTAATTCTGACTAAAGTTTTTAGTATCTCATCAGCCGTTCTTATTCTATCTACAACATGTCCTAATGTTGGATAATAGAAAGCGTGAGAGTTAATATGATCGTCTATTTTTTTTTTATAAGTGGATTCGTACCAATCTTCGAGTTTATCAACTTTATCTTTTAAATTAGCTACATAGAAGTCTCGTTTTATGGTTTTTACAAAATTTTCGATAACGGTTTTATAAATAATAAGTTTATGCTCATTATCTTCAATATATGTCGTAATAGGTTTATACATTATTTTTTCTTTTTTGTATTCTCCATTTTTAAAAGTGAGCTGACATTCTCCAAATTTAAACGACGCAAGTTTTGCATAAGTTCCACTGAAAGTATTTGAGCTCTCATCAAAACCGATAATTTTGTAATTATCGTCTACATAATTCATAGACTCTTTTCCAATTATAAGATGCGGCATTTCACTAAAGAGTAGATTGGTATTTTTTAAACTCTCGTCATTGTCAAATTTATCAGTCTCGAGCTCGATCTTCTCTTCTTCAGTCCATTTAGCTCTTCTTTCTTGAATATATTCCTTAAATTTTTGAACTTCTTCGTCGATAGATATAGCAGGCCTTTTTTCAAAGGATTTCTCTAGCGAAATTAATTCGAAATTAAAAGAAATTATTTGTCACCTTTAGTTTTTTTTTATATCTAATACTTATGGAAGCGAGGTATGTGGGGGAGATATTCCTAAAGATGCGACTTTTTTTGCAAAATTCTCATAAAACCTTTTAGAGTGTTGTTCAAAGTATTCATCATACAGAGGAATTTTTAATTTTTGAAAATTGGTAAGCCAAATACCAGAAATTAACGCTATTCCCCTAGTCCCTGTTAGTGATTCTAAATCGCTATGTTGAATGCCTCCTCCTAACATTTTGGCAGCAATAGTTTTTTCTTGTTCAGATCTTAAAGGTAAATTAATAACGGTATTCATATTTGATAAAATTGAATTATCTATGGGTGAATACTGCTGTGAAATCACTTCTAATCCTAGATTGAATTTTCTCCCTTGGCGCGAAATGTCTTTAAAAACATTTGTATGTCTCATCATTTCAGGTCGTAAGATGCTTGGAGCTTCTTCGATTGTAAAGATAATAATTGGTAATTCTGACGGATCTTTAACGGTAGTTCCGGTTTTTATATAAATGTTTTTCAAATTAGTTTTATAATTTTCATAAAAGTTTTTTGGCAAATTCATTTTTAACTTTTTTTCAAGAGTAGCAAGATCCGAAGACGATTTTAGCGATTTACGAATATCAAACAATGTTCTAGCCAAGATGCTATTAAAAAGGAACTGTTCTAAATCGGAAATCATGGACGCATTGAAAATAATTACATTCCCTTTTTCCAACTTTAGCACGATTTCTGGAAGTTTACTTACGGCATTAGATTGGAACATGTCAGAATACTCCAACCAGTGCATTCTTCGTCGTATCGCAGCCATAGTTTTTTCGTCATGCCCTCCTGGAGGACGATAACCATCGGATAATAAATTTTCTATATAATTCTCTTGATCACTTCTATATGCAGAGTAAATAGCTCCAGCTTGAAGATCGTTAAAAGAACCTGTTGCAAAAAGGTCTTCTGGGGTTATCTCTTGATAATTTACCAGACACGGTTCTGCTAGGCTCTTTAATTCTGCCGGCGGTATTCCTTTATTAGGATAGAGGTAAAACCACGAACCAAATAATTCTTTGTTGTAGCCTGATGCTTTGCAAATATCAATAACTCCATATTTTATACATCCCAGAGCATATTCATCATGCATGTCAATAGCAAGCATGGAGATTTTAGTCCCTTTCTCTCCAAGAATTATCTGAGTGTTATGCTGTAACAAACCGTCTACAATAACTTGATTTAGGTTTGATTTTCCCATACCTGTAGCACCTGCTATGAAAAAGTGGTACATTAAATATTTGAAGGGAAAATAAACCTCTACTTTTTTTTCAGATGCTAAATTACCCATAAAGAGTCCATCAGGAGGGAAAATAGATCTCAAATCTTCATGGATGTCGCTTTGGTCCTCTGAAATTTTCATTAAATGAGGTTGAAGTGTTTTATTCTCCATCAAATCCTCAATTAGAAAGAATACATTGGTTACATGACTTTTTACTTCTTTTGTATTCCCATCTTTTTCTATGCAGAGGATTGGGCGACCTTGAATTACGTATTGTAATTCTGATTCTAATTCTGCCTTGATATAATCTGTTATTTGAACATTTCTTAATTTTTGGCGCGTAAATATATAGTCCGATATTGTTTGTTCGCTAAGGATCTGAACAATTATGGTATAGTGCTTATTCTTACTATGATCTTCAGCATACAATTTTAAAAAACCATGAAGATGGACATAGTTTTTGTAAAAAATTTCAATTGTGCTTTCTATAGGATTTATTCTAATAATCATGATATTAAACTCTTGTTTTTATTCCAGAATAAAATATAGCACACTACTAAATCATTCAGTGATCACTAATTTTATTTATAGCTATAAGATTTTTTGTTCTTTTGAAGTTATTAGTTTTTACATTTTATAAATCTCATGGACTTTAGAAATTTAATAGTTTTTAAAATAACTATTACGTAATTAATATAAAGAAAAAAAACAATGGTTTATGAGTTCACTTAGTTCTGTCGATTACTTTAAGAACTCCTCAATTATGTTATATACTTTTTCAAGTATTTTTAGTTCAGGTAAGAAGGTCAATCTCATATGTCCTCTCCCATATTCACCAAAACCTGAACCATAGACTAAGCAAACTCCTGTTTCTTTAAGCAAACTAACAACTAATTCCTTATCGTCTTTCCATTTCTTTAATTCTTCTAAATTTAGTTTAGGAAAAAGATAAAAAGCACCGTTAGGCTTAACGCACGAAATACCTTCAATTTTACGCAACCTGTCATATGAATAATCACGTCTTTCTTTGAGTTTTCTAACCATATCAACAGTATGACTACTGGGAGTTCTTAAAATGTCAATTGCGGCGAATTGTGCAATTGAGCTACTAGATAGACGAGCACGAGCCAATTTAGCAATACCATTTTTTAATTCTTCCAGTTTGTTTTCTGGATCATGATAGTATAGGTATCCAAGCCTCCACCCAGTTACTAAGTGAGTTTTTGAGAACCCATTTAATCCGATTATAGGAACATCTTTAGATAACGACGCAGGACATACATAAGGCTTTTCATAAGTAATCTGATCATAAATTTCGTCTGATAAAATTGGTAAGTTATATTCTCCGGCAAGATTAATTATCTCTTTAATTTTTTTTTCTCCGTATAAAACACCCGTCGGATTATTAGGAGAACATATTAAGATTGCTTGAGTTTTCTTCGTAATTTTTTTTCTTATATCTTCAATATTGGGCTCCCAATCTTGTTGTTCATCTAGAACATATTCAACTGGCTTGCCATCATAAAACTTAGTATAATTTATATATAAGGGGTAAGATGGACCAGGTATGAGTAATTCTTTACCGTTTTCGATTATACTCGAGATAATAAAATTGATTCCCTCTGTAACACCCGATGTTACAACAATCTCGTCAGTACTAACGTTAAGATTTTGACTCTTAAGGAGTCTACTTATTTCTTCTCTTAATTCAATTACTCCTAATGAATTTACATAATAATTCTTGCCTTTGCGACTATATTTAGATAGTGCATCAGAAATAAAACTTGGAGTCTGAAAATCGTAGATAACCGGATCGCCTATATTTAAGTGATACACGGTTTTACCACTTTTAGCAACCTCTTGAGCTACAGCTGCGATCTCTCGAATCGCATACTCTACACCTTTTACTCTATTAGTAAGCATATTGATTAACCATTAACTTTTGGATTGTAATTAATCTAGTACAATTAAGTTTATAGAAAGAATAATTAAATAGCTTATCTTTCTGTAGGATAAGAGAAATTGAAATAAAAAAAGTTAAAACTGAAATTCCCTATTACGTAGTTTTGAAACTAAATGCCCTCTTGAGAGTAGCTGGATTCCAAATTGCGAACTATAATCTCGCGAGAAATCTGTGGCGATATTACAAATCATAATTCCACCTTCTATTTCTGGTATATCAACACAAGCTTTATGAAGTTGACGTAATTGTGTTATAGAGATTTCTCTTTTCCAATCCCGAACAAAAACGCCATATTTCCCATACTCACCGTTATTAATAACAGCGTTAAATGTCCATAATTTTCCGGATTTACCCTTTAATTTTTTTGGGCCATTAATGAACTCGTATTTCTCAGAAAAGACCTTCTCAGTTAACTCTGTTAATGACTTATCTCCTAATGACATAAAATCACTTCTTTTACTATATAAATATACTTTGTAAGTACTATATAAGTGTTATTTAAATAGATATGGAAAATTATCTTAAAAATAAGTAATACACAGATAATATCACCGGAATATTTGTATTGCCCTCAAGGTAACAACAATCTGGTTTACCGACAAAAATCCCTAAACAACAATTTTATCAAAAAGAAGTCAATTTCTTGAATGAAAATAATTTATATAAAGGATATTCACCGTTGATATCCGCCCCTTCATTCTTAATATAGGCTGTTAAATTTTGTTGCAGAAACTCAACCAATTTGACTTCTATCGTTTCACAAATATTAGGACAATTTATAAAATCATCTATCAGATACTTACAGTTTTTTTTATAGAGAAAACAAAATTTCTTCATTTGTAAAGATAATCCTTCAGCAGAAAGAAGACTTAAATGATTCCATTGATCTTTAAAACCACCTAAATTTATAGGAGCAATCTTTCTGAGTTCTTTTAGTAAAAATCCAATATTTTTACTAGGAACTCCATTAACTAAATTTCCTAATCGCTTAGAAATTCCTTTTGATTCTTTTTTCGCTTCGATTTTGCATATAAATTTATATTTCTGTAAGAGTTCTTCAGCTTTTCTTGCTTTTTTAGGATATTTTATCTTCCACCCCGCGACTTTTTTACAACTTATGTCTTTATTTTCTGGATTTGAGAATCCTGTTGGATAAATCCAGCATTGAGGTGGTTTTATTCCAGAATTGTGAATTAAACACCCATTTTTTTCTTTATCGAATAGAAAACATTTTCCAGTTTTTTCATTAAATCTTAACTGAAAAGAAAAAATATTGCTTCTAATAAAGTCGTTTACGCTAGCATATCCTCTTTTAATATATTCTTTAGCAAGAACCTTTGGAACATCAATTTTAATAGAGCAACAATCTCCTTTACAAATATGAGGATCTATACAATTTGGACCTTCAATAGCAGATTTCATGAAATCATTAAATTGTAAAACAATCTGCCAAAAGTAATCATTATTTTGATCTATCAAGACATAAAAATAATCCTAATATATATTTAAAAATTCTCTATTTCAGATAAAATAAAATTTTATTCATTTTAATCAAATTCCTTATAGTTGAATTATGAATTCCTACGAGCGCTATTTAGCAGTTTTCAACGATAGTGGACGAAAGAAGCTCGATAGAGTTCCCACCCATGTCCAATATATCACAGATAAATTTATTGCTAAAAATAAAGAAAAAATATTAAGGCATTACACTGGAAAATTATTTAACAATCTATATTTCGATATCCCTCTGATCCTAGGGTTTGATTCTATTTTTGCTCCATTTCCTCAAAGCTTAACATTTAAAAGCATTAAAATCGATAATGGAGAAGGGAAGAATGTTAGAATTCGAGAAAATGGACAAGCATTTAGAAATAAGACAACATTTTATGAACGTGGTTATGTTAAAAATCTAGATGTTTTAAATGAGCTTATAGCTAGTTCAAAGATCCTAGAGAACTACGAGTTAATTAATAAAACTATAACCCGTTATGAAAATTTATCACCCTATATTTTTCCCATTTTAACAGTAAACGGTATATTCGATCGAGTGTGGAGAAGTATGGGTATGAATGATTTTAGCTATCATTTCAATAAAAACACAACCCTTTATAGAGAATTAATTAAATTCTACGCTCACATAGCTCAAACTAATTTGGAAGGTTTAATAAACGCAACAGGAAATAGAGGCAAGATTATCACTCTCTTAGATGATGTTGCATATAAAGGAAATGTTATGATTTCACCTAAAAGGTGGGAACAAGATTTTATGCCCTATTACAAAAATATTAATTCAATTATTTCAGACGCTAATATGATTTCTCAAATACACTCTGATGGGGATCCCACAGAATTAATCCCTTCTTTTATGAAAGCGGGATTTCGAGGACTGCAAGGATTTGAAGGAGGTTGTGACCCTGTCTATATAAACGAACATTATCCTGATTTTGTTTTGATTGGATTTGTAGATGTATCTTTTTCCTTGCCATATGGAACTAGTGATCAAATCGAATCACATGTAAAAGAATTGTTTGATGTATTAAAAGAAAATAGACATTTCATTCTAGGGCCAAGTACGGTTATATTTAAAGAGATACCTTTAAAAAATGTAAGAAAATTTATGACCACAGCAAGAATTTATGGAAAATACAATTAGGCTAGGTTAATTTTTAATTAAATTTGTAAACTATTAACTTCGAGTCGATATTTTTCAATAAGTTTATTGTTTCTTGATTTTGTTTATTACTTCTTTTATATTTTTTTGAAGATTCTTTACTTCACGCATTTGTTTACCAATTACATCCTGTTCTTTCTTTATAGGAGTAGTTTCTGATTGTCTTCCTTTTTCTAATTCTCTCCTGATTAAATTATACGACTTTATCTGGTTTATATTATCTATGATATACTCAGTTACATTATTTCTGTTCGTTTTTATTCTTTGTAGTGTATCTAAAATTATTTTAATATTATCAATAGAAGTCATCCAATAGCTTAAATTCTCATTCTCTCTTAAAAAATCAATAGTTTGATCGATAAATTCTAAACCCACTAATAATACGTTTTCAGAGTTAATTTCATGGGTCTGTTCGTTTGAAAAAGGTTCTAATCTTACTTCATCTAAAATATCAGAACTGTAGTTAATTATAATGTTTTCAATTGATAATTCATGTTCAGGAGTAATATCTTTTGGATTAATTTCAGTGATTTCTGTCATAAGTTTGAGTTCATCCAACTCAATTTGAGTAA
>JAGXNZ010000286.1 GCA_019894655.1 Promethearchaeota archaeon
CGATAATTGCGACTTTTATATCCCTTGTGGTCATTTTATTCAACTTTTTACTAAATTTTTAGTGTTCGCCGTTATTGTATCTATATTAAAAAGATATTATTTAAATCATCTTAAAATAAACTATAGAAATAACTTCAATATATTAGAGTTATGACACTTTTGATACTATTGAAATTATTTGATTGGAGATATCAAAGCTTTCAAATATTATCATCGCTAAAAGTGGATAAAAATAATAGTAGAACCTCAAAAATAAATAAAAAAGAAAAATTAATGGTTTGTAATTGTTTCTTTCACTTTCATAAATAATGGGATTGATATTATAAAGAAGACTGGAGCAAGTAAAAAAATCCATGGAATTCCAAATAGAGTTGCAACAATTCCACCTGCAAAGGATCCTATTATTTGTGAAACTGTGGTTACAATATTTAGGATTCCTGTAAATTTTCCACGTTTGTCTTCCGGTAATAGGTCTTGTGACCACGCGTTAAGAGGAGTTACCAGAGATAGTATTCCAACTAACACTAAAGGTAAACCAACGACGAACATAATGAAATTTTCTGATGCAAACGGCATTATGAAATAACCAATAGATACGATTAATACAGACAATGGTACATATTTCTTTCGACCGAACTTATCCGAGATTTTTCCTAGGGATAAAGTTGCAATAAAAACAACTGGGAAGGCAATAGCAACACCTATTAAGAGCTGAAGTGTAGAAAATCCTTGTTCAAAAATAAAGATAAATAAAAATGGCATAACAGATGCAATTCCGGATTGAAAAATAACGAAAGCAATTGTAATTTTGAAGAACTCTTTATGAGATTTCAATTCTGCAATATTAAAGGTCTGTTTCAGTTCTGTAAAGAACTTTTTCTTATCAGGGAGTTCAGAAACAGGTTTTTCTTTAATAAAGAAGAAACCTATTATTCCAACTATAGCAAAGAAAAAACCACCAACAGATAATAATATTATGTGCCCTTCCTGTGTAATAATCGTTCCTGTAGCGCCTGGGCGGGGGTCAGTAATACCGAATAATTCATTTCCTAGTAATAGAAATGCTACACCAATTAATAGCCCAATGTAGCTAATTGAATTAATGATACCATTTGCTCGTCCCCTTTTTTCAACTTCGATTGTATCTGGAATAAGAGATCTTTCTGCTAAGAGAAAAGCATTTGAAGCAATGCCGATGATCAAAACATCAATTATTAAGCACAGGTAATAATTAAAAGAAAATCCGTAGAAGACCATTGCAATTCCTGCAACAACCCCTAATAGGAGATAGGGACGTCTTCTTCCAAATTTCGATCTTGTATTATCACTCACTATACCCCAAATAAACATAGTAATTAAGCCCATTGTTGCTGATAAAGATACCATGACCGAGATATATAGTTCTGGTAAAAAAAGTACGTGATCTAAGAAGGTATTGAAATAATTTTGCTCAAAAAAGAAGAAAAGATAATCTCCCATGTAGAGCAATCCAATTAAGAATACTTGTCTCCTAAGTAATTTACTGAAGCCTTTTTCTGTCAAATTTAATACCCTAATTTTTAGCTAAAAATGGTAATTAAATATAATTTTTAATATAAAAAAACATTTTTAAAATAGATTTTAAAACATGAAAAAAGTTGTATTTTCTGCTAGGCAAGACCACGAAATAATTGCAAGCGTTATAAAGAAGTTGAAGCACAATCCGGATATAGATGTCACATTTCATGATCCTACAAAGAATTTTTTTAATCTTTCAAGAATGCCTAAATCAATAAGTCAGGCTAATTTGATTATTGTGAAGGTTAGAAACGAATGTTCAATCGATTTGCTCCACTATGCAAAGACGCATCAAATTCCTACTTTACATAGTGTCGATACCGTATTAATGTGTAAGAATAAAATCTCACTCGATTATGCATTAAGAAGGGTATTTAAAAACTATCCTCAAATTAGGAAAAAGTTTTCATTTCCTAATTCTTGGAATAATAATCTTGCAGATCTCTCAAGCTTTAAAAAATGGGCTTTACATAAGCTTCCAATTGTAATTAAAAGTCATTATCAGCACGACAAATATAATAGATTTAACTTTCTAGTTAGAAAGATTGAGGAAGTAGACATTTTTTGCAACATGTATAAACATTTTTTATATTACGATGTTTATATCCAAAAATTTATTGAATGTGATGGACTTGAAAGAAAGGTTTATGTAATTGGAGATAAAGCATTTGGCATTATAAGAAAAAACCCGATATATATATTTTTAAGAGAAAAGCCAAGTAAAATCGATGCTGATGCAATTAAGAGGAAAGAATTTAAATTATCTAAAGAAATTAGAGATTTTGCCAAAATCTTATCAAAAGAACTTAACCTTAGAATTTTTGGATTTGATTTAATAAAATTAGTAGGTAAGGATCGATTTTATCTTATCGATTTAAACGATTTTCCAGGATTTAGAGGGATTAAAAACGTAGAAAACACTTTATCCAGATATTTAATGGAATATATTAGAAATTTATAGATTCTATCAGAAGAGCATGAAAGGAACAATTATAACGAATGACATTACCCCATACAAGATGCAAAAATAACTAAAATTGATTTTTTGTGCTATCTTTAACAATAACTCTATTGAAAGATAACCTACAATGAAACTAACTGTTGTTATAATCAAAATTGTAAAGATATCAATTGTTCCAAAAACCGATCCTTCTCCGAAGATTATATCCATTCCAATAGAAGCAAATATTACAGGAACCGACATTAAAAAGCTTAATTTTAAACTTTGATCTTGGTCATATTTCTCGAATAGAATAGTAGATACAGTGAAACCTGAACGAGATATTCCCGGAAGTATGGCAATTCCTTGAATTAACCCAGATATGCTCGAATCCTTGATGAGTTCTCGATCTGACACGGACTTGATAGTTTTTTTTCCAAATTTCCTTCTAAAAATCAATAAAACAATTCCAGTTACAATTAATAAGCCAGAAATCGCTAAAGTTAACACATCACCCTGTAATGCGTTAAAACCTTCTAATATTATAAATTTAAAGAGGAGATATAATGGAATAGCAGTTATGGCTGTCCCAATCGTGGCATAAATTAACCAGTTTCTCTTTTTAATATCACTTTTATCAACTTCAAACTTCCCTGGTATTACGGATTTAATGATTTGAATATAATCTTTTCTTAATTTGATTAAAACCGCGATTGCAGTCCCTAAATGCATCCATATGCTTAAACTAAAAGCTTTTTCAGGAGATATACCTAAAAAATTAATTGAAACTATCATAACTTGCCCCGAAGAAGAAATGGGTAGCCATTCAAATAATCCTTGAAGTATTGCTAATATTATATATTCAATCATATAAATCACTCAAATCTTTTCATTCCTTCAATTATACAATGTTTTATCTCATCACGAGCCTTTCGAAAGCCTTCAGGGCCTTTCATAGAAGGATCATCAATATCTCCATTTTCCCCTGCAAATTCCCTTAAGGTCAAAATAACCTTGTCCTCTAACTTAAAATGATCATAGATTTCTTTTTTATGTTTTTCAGTAAGGGTTAAAATTAAATCGGCCTGTTGAATCAATTCAGGTTGCTTTTTCAGATCAATTGAGACTGAATCTTCAGATAAGAATATCCCAATTTCTTTCATAACTAATTTTGCGTCAAGTGAAATAAGCATTCCGTCTCTGGCGTTCGAGGAGATTCCACCAGAATACACATTGATATTCATATTATTACGGGCGAAGAAATCATTTAGTATTCCCTTGGACATAGGACTTCTAGCAGTATTGACACTACAAACAATAAGAATTTTAGTATATGGAAAATTCATCGATATAATAGAAAATTATTTTTCTCAATAATTAATTTTTGATTTAGAAGTGGAATTTAATAATTGTTAGGAAATTGAGATATTTTGAGGAGAACTTAGCATTTTCACTCTCATATTAAATTGTCTTTAGTAGCAAATTTTATTCCTTTGTCCCTCATGTGCTGAAGAGATTTAGAGATGTTTCCAGGAGGTAAATCTATCCCTCTAGTTAAATTTACTAAAAAATAAACCTCAAAACCAAGATCTATTCCATCTAAAGCGGTAAAATAACAACAATAATCCAAAGCTAATCCACAAATAAAAATTCTTTTAATTTTCAGGGAATTAAGGTAGCCTTTAAGACCAGTTTCAGATTTTTTATCATTCTCTATAAAGCCTGAATAACTATCTACCTCAGGATTAAAACCTTTACGTATTATGCCGTGAGCTAGATCAATATTCAATTTATCATGAAACTGTGCTCCTCTTGTCCCTTGTACACAGTGATCTGGCCACAATACCGGGCCAATACCCTCAGATTGATATTCATCACCTGGATTTTTATGATTGTAGCTACTAGCAAACGATTTATGACCTTTTGGATGCCAATCTTGTGTCAATATGATTTTACCATTATTATATTTAAAGACTTCAGATATTTGATTTATACTATCAATTATTTGATCTCCCTCTTCGACAGGTAAAGCCCCGCCAGGCATAAAATCATTTTGCATATCAACAATAAGTAAACCATTAGTATTATCAATATTCGTATTTTTTTGATAATATAGTTTCTCAACACTCATAACATTCTAGATATAAGCAAGAAAATTAAAATTTTATCACATAAAAAAAAAGAAAGTGAATAAAACTCCCAATAAAACAAAGTATTTGAAATGAAATTCTTTTTTGAGAAATCAAAGAATAATTAATAAAAATTTATTTGCGAGAACTCATTAGTATTCATTACTTTATTCTTTTATGCGCTTGTAGTATAGTGGTAATATGCTGGCTTCCCAAGCC